>NZ_JAGDWY010000067.1:13488-52382 GCF_023256235.1 Desulfurella sp. | reverse complement strand
ACCATTGCAATTACAAATGCTACAAATGCAAAAGGCTGATAGAAAATCAACCATAAATGCTGTTGTTGGAATGTAACAAATTCTGTTAAATTCAACGATTGAACCATAAGTATTGGATTTAGTAATGCAAGCGCTAAAATTATTTCGTAGCTAACAACTTGAGCTATCTCACGCTGAGCCCCAAAATATGAATATTTATTGCCACCTGATGCAATACCTGCAAGCATAACACCAAAACTAGATAAACCCATCATAGCCAGAATGTATAGCAGGTCTACATTGGAATGAAATACACTAAAGTAAAACATTGTACCATTTGAAAGCTCAATTGGCGGAAAAAACGGTATAGCAGCTGCAGCAGCAAATGGAAAAGTAGGCGCTAAAATAGGAGCTAACCAAAATAGAGGTTTATCTGCCCTTGCTGGTATAACATCTTCTTTAAAAAAACTTTTAATTGTATCTGCTAAAGGTTGAAGCAAACCATATGGTCCAACCCTTTTTGGTCCAATACGCTGTTGCATGTGCCCTATAACTTTTCTTTCATACCAAGTAGCATACATAACATACACACTTAAAACTGCAACAAGCAATATTAATTTAACAATCCCAATTATCACTTCTATCATTTTAATCCCCCTTGAGCTTTTGTAAGGTTAGCTCTTACTAAATTATTAAAACCTCCTGTTATATTGTATGGATTGGTATTTTCAAACCATAATTGTGCAGCAAGAACGGACTTTGGCATTTGTTCATCAATTTTTACAGGAAGAACTATTGATGAACTATTTGCTTCAATATTAGCAAAATCACCATCATTTAAGCCAATCCTTTGAGCATCTTCTTTGCTTATATGCAAAACTGATTGACTTTGTGCCAGCTTAGCCCCCTCACCATAACCAGAGTAAACAGAAGTCCTAAATTTAGAATAGTTTGCTATAAATACAAATTCACCATCACTTTTAACACTTGAATTTGTATTTATTGTATAAATTTTATCTGCAGGACCATTTAGAGTAATTTTCTTATCTTTTAGTTGTAATTTTGCGCTTGAAAGGTTATATCCCAAATTAGTTGATAGTTTAAATAAAAACTCCCATGCGCAAGGTACATTGCACTCTATTGCTTTATTTATCTTATTTACCCTACCTTCTGCATTAATAAAGGTACCACTTTGACTGGTAAAAAAAGGAACTGGCACAATTGCATTTGCAATAAGAGAAGTTTTGCTTTCAAAAGTATCAAATAAAACTATATTTTTTACAGTATCTCTGACTATTTTAGCCTCGTTATCGCTCAAAAAACTAAACAAATCTGCATTAAGCAATATTAATGTTTCAATTTTACCTTCTTTTGCAAATTCAAGCAGTCTTTGGATGCTAAATTCACTAGATGAGCCATAATTATTGTACAAAGAACCAAATGCATTATTGTATTTACTTGATGCATAAACTTTTACCTTATCTTTAAGTAAAAGAGCGATATTGGAAACAGCTTTTGCAATTTCTTCACCATTTGAACGCTCAAGCGCTTCTTGACACACAATAAAAGCTATGTTTGAAGCTTTTTTAACTTCTTCGATTATACTTGAAACATCAAATTCGCTACCTGTAAGACCATCAATACCATCAAGCCCTGCACCATAACCTTCTGATTTTAATGCGAACGCAAAAGAAGTTAAAAAGTCAAGTTCTCTTCCGGGTTCATACCTTAGCGGTATAGAACCAAGCGTATCAATCTTTGTATCTTTCCAGTAAGCACTTATCACTTTTGAAGTTTTAAGTAATTTTGCACCCCTTGTTATAGACCAGTCAATACGTGGCATCTCGTTTGCAATATCTCCGCCAAAACATATTATAAGGTTAGCATCAGAAATATCTGAAAAATCATAAAGTGTATTTACACTTTGAGGCAAGTACTTATACAATTTACCTATATGAGTAGACGATAGACTATCTATGTTGTTACTTGACAATGTATTATTAAAAAACATTTTAAATGCAAGATTGTCTTCGTGCGTTTCTCTTGCGCCACTTATACCAAAAATTTTCTCTTTTGGTGTATTTTTTAAAATTTGAGATAATTCTAATAACATTGCTTCCTGATTTAGTGTTTTTGAATTTAATGAGTAATCCTTAATAAGCCTATCTGATTTGCTAACAGAATAATTAAACCTGCCCAAATTGCAAAGGTTTGCCATATTCGGAGTATATTCTTCGCTTGTTACTCTTAGGATCTCATTATTTTTAACATTTAAATCCATCTGGCACCCAGAAGAACAAAAACCGCAAGTTGTGGGAACCTTTTCCATTTCCCATGCTCTGGCTTTGTATTTAAATAACTTGCTAGACATTGCACCAGTTGGGCAGACACTCACACATTGACCACAAAACTCGCAATCTAAAGGTTTACCATCTTTTGTATCAATCTCTTTTCTATCCCCATCTTTTTTTACCAAAGCTAAAATACCAAAATTAACCACCTTGTCGCATACTGCCACGCACCTTCTACATTGAATACAAAGATTTGCATCATGATGGATAATCTTCCATTCATAGTGTATTGTGCCTCGAGGTATGCTAAGCGGGTCTGTTTGAGCCTCTTTTGGGTTTTCTGTTATATTAAATTCGTAATTTATATTTTGAAGCTCACACTCACCACTTTTATCGCAGACACCGCATTGAAGCGGATGAAATGTGTCCCACTCATAAATTATCTCTCTTCTTAGCTGGTCCAGTGCAGGAGAGTTAGTTATAACCTCCATACCATCTTTTACCTTTGCTGCACATGATAGCATGGGTTTTTTCATACCAACAATCTCAACTGCGCATATTCTGCAGGCACCAATGGCACCAAACCTATCAGAATAGCAAATAGCTGGTATATAGATGCCATTTTCTCTTGCTGATTGCAAAATACTTTTTTCACTATCCACTTCAAACTCTTTTCCGTTTATTTTAATCTTAACTTTTTTTTCCATAATTCACCTCTATCTATCGCATTCACCAAAAACAAAATCCAAACTGCCGATTACCGAGATAATATCCGCAATATAATGCCCCTTTAACATAACTGGCATGGCACTTAAGTTTATAAAAGATGGTGATCTGATTTTCATCCTATAAGGCACACCTTCACCATTGGAGTAAATGTAAAATCCTAATTCACCTTTGGGGTTTTCAGCGCCAAAATAAGTCTCTCCAGGCGGTGCCTTAATGCCTTGAACAACCTTTACAAAATGTTTCATTAAAGCATAATTTTTTTTCATTATGTCTTCTTTTGGATCCCATACATATGGGCTATCTTTCATCATTACAGGTCCATCTGGAATTTTTTCTATACATTGCTCTAAAATCCTATTGGACTGAATCATTTCGTCCATACGCACAAGGTAGCGATCGTATACGTCGCAATTATGATAAACTGGTATCTCAAAATCCAGCTCAGGATAAACTGAGTATGGCATATCACGCCTTAAATCCCAATCAATACCGGAACCCCTTGTGCAAGGGCCTGCAATTCCCCAGTTAATAGCATCCTGTTTCGAAATGTAACCGATACCTTTTGTACGCTTAAGCCATATTCTATTTTTTGAAAGCAAAGTGTGGTATTCTTTTACTTTTGAAGGAAAAAGTTTTACAAATTCTTTTAATTTGTCTAAAAATCCATCTGGCAAATCACGTGCAACTCCACCTATTCTTATATAATTATAAGTAAGCCTGTTGCCACATGCCATCTCATACATATCAAGTATATACTCTCTTTCTCTAAAACAATATAAAAATACTGTCATAGCGCCAATATCCAAAGCATGTGTAGCAAGCCAAACCAAATGCGACGCAATCCTTCCAAGCTCAGCCATGATTACACGGATGTATTCAGCTCTTTTTGGAATCTGGCTGCTTATACCAAGCAATTTTTCCACAGCCATTGCATAGGCAAAGTTATTGTTCATTGAAGCTAAATAATCAAGTCTGTCAGTAAATGGCATGAATTGTTGATATGTCATGTTTTCGGCAAATTTTTCAAAACCACGGTGTAAGTATCCTACATCAGGATCTGATTCAACGATTTTTTCACCATCAAGTTTTACAACAAACCTCAAAACACCGTGTGTTGATGGGTGTTGTGGCCCCATATTTACAATGACTTCTCTTTCGTTTTCAACAACATAAGTTTTGTTCATTTTAAACTCCTATTTTTGGACTAAACTAAAAGGCTTTCTTGTATGCCTTGGCCTTTTTAGTTGACCAAGCGGTAAATGCTTATCCAGCCAATCATCGTCTTCTGGTCTGCCTTTTAGAGGGTAATCCTTTCTTAATGGATATCCTGTCCAATCCTGAGGCATTAAAATTCTTCTTAAATCCGGATGATTTCTAAATATTATACCAAACATATCATAGGTTTCCCTTTCGTCCCATGTAGCAGATTTATAAATATCCACAACACTTTCTATATCTTGATTTTCTTTTATATTGGTTTTTACACGTATCTGAAGCTTATGTAAAAGAGATCTGAGTTCATAAACTACTTGAAATCTATATTCAGCATCAATGCCAAAATCTACAGCAGTAACAAATACTAGATACTCAAAATTCAACTCATCATGCAAATATTTTAGACATTCGTGAGCAATATTACTTGAAACAAGGATGCTGTACTCGCCTCTAAACTCACTTGCTTCCAAAACACCATCACCAAACTTACCCTTAACCAACTCTACAACGCTTTGACCATCCATTGCTAACTCCTTATTATGTATTCATCGACCCTTCTTTCTTAATCTTTTCCTGTAATTTCATTATACCGTATAATAAACTTTCTGGCCTTGGAGGGCACCCCGGTACATATACATCAACTGGTATTATTGTATCAACACCTTGCACAACGCTGTAAGAATCAAACATACCACCTGTATTTGCACAGCTACCCATTGATATAACCCACTTTGGCCTTGGCATCTGGTCATAAACTTTGCGTGCGGCTATTGCCATTTTTTTTGTAAGAGTACCCGCTACTATCATAACGTCTGAATGTCTTGGCGATGCTCTAAACACCACACCAAATCTATCTAAGTCGAATCGTGAAGCTCCTGTTGCCATCATTTCGATAGCACAGCATGCCAAACCAAATGTTACAGGCCAAAAAGATGAATACCTACCCCAGCTAACCAACTTATCCAGTTTTGTAGTAATCCAGGCATTCTCTATTCCCATACAAGCGCTCCTTTCTTATAAGCATAAATCCATCCAACAAATACCATAATAATAAACAAACCCATCTCAATAACACCCAAAATACCTAATTCTTCAAAATATACTGCCCATGGATACATAAAAATCGCTTCAATATCGAAAAGTGTAAACATAATCGCAATAATATAAAAGCGAATATTAAAATACCTGAATTCACTCACCATAGGCGCACCACACTCATAAAGATCATACTTTTCCTTATCATACTCACGTGGCGCAAGGTATTTAGCGGCTATAACCATACCGGCAAATATTACAAACAAAAGCACCAATGCAATAAACGCAATAAACCAATTAGTCATACACCACACCTCCATATTGGAAAGTTATAATTCGTGTGAATTTTATACTATCATTTGCTTTGTGTCAATTGCAATATTTCACTTTCTTCCAATAATCTATACTCCCCTGGAGCTAAATTTCCTAATTTAATACCACCAATTGATATTCTTTTTAAAACATCAATTCCAATATCAAATTTTTTAAAAAACCTTCTTATAACCCTATTCCTCCCAGAATCCATTACAAGCTTTATCCACAATTTATTTTCTGTAAAAGAAATAAATAATGGTTTAAAAAATCCATCTTCAAGTATTGTCCCTTTTGAAAGTTCATTTAATAGTTTACTTTCTATTTGTTTTTTTGTTTTTATTAGATAAGTCTTTTTAACCTTTTTTGAAGGATGAGTAACCTTATTAGCAAATAATCCATCATTGGTTACAAAAATCAAACCTTCTGATAAGTAATCAAGCCTCCCAACCGGAAAAACCCTTATGTCTAAATGACCAAAAAAATCTCCTATACACCTGTGTGTCCCATCTTTAAGGCTTGATATAACAAAAGGAGGCTTGTAAAAGGCAAAATATAATTTGCCTTGCGGTTTTATAGGTTTGCCTTTATATAAGACATTTTCGCTTTGCGGATCAATATCTATAAAATCTCTTACAATCTCTCCATTTACGCTTATGAGACCATTTTTAATTAATTCTTCAGTCTTTCTCCTAGAACCCAACCCGCAGGCTGCCAAATACCTATTAAGCCTCATTCAATAAAGCTCACAAGTGCTTTAGAGCGTTTTGGATGCCTCAATTTTTTGATTGCTTTTGCTTCAATTTGTCTTACACGTTCACGTGTTACCCCAAGAACTTTGCCAACTTCTTCAAGTGTATGATCAAAACCTGTAGTTATTCCAAATCTCATACGCAATACCTTCTGTTCCCTTTCATTAAGTGTAGCAAGCACAGCTTCTATTTTTTCTGAAAGATCAGCTTCGATCACAGCATCAAGCGGGGAAGCTGCATTTTTATCTTCTATGAAATCCTCCAGTCTTGTATCTTCTTCATCGCCAATTGGTGTCTCCAGTGATATAGGTTCTTTTACAATTTTTAAAATATTTTTTATTTTTTCCACAGGCACATTAAGGGTTTCTGACAATTCCTGTACGGTTGGTTCTCTACCGTTTTCCTGTACAAGCAATTTTGAAGCTCTTACAATCTTGTTTATTGTCTCTATCATATGAACAGGGATACGAATGGTTCGGGCTTGATCTGCAATAGCTCGAGATATTGATTGTCTGATCCACCATGTAGCGTAGGTAGAAAACTTAAAGCCTCTTTTATAATCAAATTTATCTACAGCTTTCATAAGTCCTATATTTCCTTCCTGGATAAGATCCAAAAATGACAAACCCCTGCTTAAATATTTTTTGGCAATAGATACAACAAGCCTCAAATTTGCTTTTATCATCCTTTGTTTTGCATTTTCAATTACAAGCTTGCTTTTTTCAAGCTTATTTATCTGGTCAAAAATTTTATCTTTTTCTGGGACCTGCTCTAACTTATAAGCCTTTTGTTTAAAACTTTCTATCATATTTCCAATACAGGTATCATTTAGAGAAACTTCAGTAAGGTTGCGGATAATTTTTTCTTTGTATTCCGGTTTATTTTCTTTTTTATACAAATTAAGTGTCTCTTTTATTTCTGAGAAAACAATCAAAAATTTTTGTTTTGTTGTAAAATCTTCTTCATCTTCTTGTTTTACATCATCAAAAGAGCTATCAAGAGCATTTGATATATTTTTAAGCTTTATAATGTTGTTGCTTACATTGTATATTAACTCATCCAAAGCCGCACTAAAAAATGGCACTTCTATAAGGGTTTCAAGCAATATATTTTTTTCGTCAATAATTTTTTTTGCAAGTTCAATTTCCTCATCTCTATCGAGTAAATCTATGGTTCCCATTTCTGAAAAATACATTTTTATAGCACTTTTGATTTCAGTATCTTCTTCTAAAAGCTCTTCTTCTTTTACTATTGTGCTTAATTTTTTTGCGTCTGCATCACTTTCCAAGATATCAATATTTAAATCATCGCACTTATCCATTAAATCATCAATTTCTTCGATGTTAATCTCATCTGGCAAAAGTTTATTTATATCATCATAAGTTAGGTAGCCCTTTTTCTTGCCTTCTTCCAAAAGGCTGCTTGAAAAAATTTCATCACTTGATGTTTTATCCATTTGCTCCTCCTAAAAACTTAATGTAATCTTCTTTTGTATTTATATTTATAACCGATTCTTTTATATTACAATTGAATTTTGATACATACTTAACTTTAACATCATCCAAAAGTCCTTTTATACTAAAATAATTACCGGATTCAATTTTGGTATATAATGATTTACTGTAAAAACCATGTAAAACCTGAGGTTTTTCTAAAAAAGGTAATATGCACTCATATGAATAGTCTACATAAGCTGCTAGTTCAATTATGCAGTCTTTTGAAATGTTTGGCATATCGCACCCACATACAAAAATGTAATCTTTTTGCGATATTTTTAAACCCTGTCTCAAACCCTCAATAGGTCCATAATAATTTCTTTTATCCTCCACTACTTTTACCCTATTGTTTATAATTTGTGTATATTTTTGAGTTTCGTCAACAGCAATAACCACTTCTTCAAAAATCTCTGATAATTTATTAACAATTATACTTATAAATGGCTCATTATCTTTTAATAGGTAAGCTTTGTTTTTGCCAATCCGTCTGGATTTACCTCCACACAGTACAAGCGCACCGAATTTCAACATTTCTACCACTTGCTATAAGGTAATAAAAACTTCCAAAAAGTCAATAGTATTGACACATAAAAGTTTTTCATATATAAGTTTTATATGAGTTTCTTAAAAATACTTATATTAGCAATATTCTTTACGGTAACTATAAATTCACACTCATTTGGCTTAATACAAAAGTCCTCAGATAATATTGCTGCAATAAACAAAATGGAACAGCAAACCTATAACCAAATAAGCAAAACAAAAGATCCAGAAACATTGGATAAGCTTTATGTAAAAATCGATCTTTTAAGAGAACTAAAGAGTCTTTACTCAACAAAACCAAAGGTTCAAAACAAAGAAAAGCTGGATCGTCTATTAAAAGCCAAAGTCATTTACTTTGATGAATTCAATAATTTTGTTGACTATTTAACAAACCTTAGCAACACAATAAATAGCTTAGAAAAAACAATACAACACTTAAGTGAAAGAAAGAAAATTTTAAACGAAGAATTTTTATCAATTCAAAAAAATACGCTTGACGAAGAACTTTTAGATTTGCGCTATAAAATTACACAGGCAAAACTTGACCAGGCTAAAAAAAGTATAGACAATATAAATCAATTCCTAAATGACTCATACAAATCAATGAATAGTATAACGCATAAAATTGCTCTGGACAAGTACGCTTTAAAAAATATAAATGAAAAAATCAAGTCACAAGAAAAATACTACGATGAAATGCAAGACAATATAGTTTCTCAAAATATACAGCTTGATACTCAAATACAGCTTTTAGTATCTCAAATAATGCATTCTTCTACTAGCTCTACATACCTGCAAAACAGGCTTGCCCAATTAGAAAATCAAAAACTCTACAATGAAAATCAATTGTTTGGCATAGCAATATCAATAATTGATCTAAAAATCAGGCGTTATTTGATAGAAATTATAGAAAATAAAAACTCTACACATACTGTAGCTGTATACACACAAATCCAAAAAGAAATACAAAAAATTGAAAATTCAATTGATACAAACATTCAGTTCATAACCAACTACTCTCCACCAAATTATACAGCTAACTCTCAAGTTTCTTATTTTGTGTATTTTAAGCAAACATTACTTGATTTAATGACATACAAGCAAAACTTAAGCTTACTGGAAAATAAACTCAATACAATTAGAAAAATATTACTGCATATACAAAATCCCTCAATATATGCATTAAACAAAGCTGCAAAATCTCTCAAAAACATAGGCATACAGGTTTCACATGTATTAAATTACTCATTCTTTGAGTACAAAGGAATTGATCTATCTTTATCATTGATACTTAAAATAATCATCTTATTGTTTTTAGGATTTTTGCTTGATAAGCATTACAAAAAAAGCCTGGAAAAGCTTAAACTTCGCCAATCCATAGGTGAAGCAAATATTCAAATTTTAAAAACACTTGGATCATATATTATCGTAATAGTGATTTTGGCCATATCATTAACATTTATAGGCGTCAATGCATCTACCATAGCTTTAATTGCAGGCGCGCTAAGCGTTGGTTTGGGATTTGGACTGCAAAATATTGCCAACAACATGGTTTCTGGTATCATAATCATATTTGAGCAGCTAGTTAAACCAGGAGACATAATAAATATACCAGAAAACAACATATCTGGTGTTGTTATAGAAACTAAATTAAGATCTACAATTATTAGAGCTTACGATAATACGGATATTATCGTGCCAAACTCTTACTTTATAAAGTCCAAAGTTATAAATTTTACTTATTCATTTGGTGCTATAAAATTGAAAATACCATTTATCGTGGATATAAATTCAGATATTGAAAAAGTTAAAGAAATTGTTATTGAAGAACTAAAGAAACAAGATTATATTTTAGACAATGAAACATACTCGCCAAAGTGTGTTTTGATTAAACAAAGTATATATGGTCTTGAGTTTGAAGCATGGGCATGGATAGAAAAAACTGACTTAAAGGCACCTGTTTGGCTTCAAGAACTTTATTATGTAAAAATCATTGAAGCATTAAAGAAAAACTCAGTGGTGCTTTCTACAATTAACCGTTTTTTGGAGGTAAAATGATATTCATAATTAAGTGGGTAATTAATTCTATTGCTTTAGGTATTAGTGTAATGATTGTCAAAGGTTTACGTGTTGAAGGTGTATTTTCGCTAATTGCAGCAAGCTTGGTAATTGGATTATTAAATACATTCATACGACCATTTTTGATAATTTTGACGCTTCCCATTAATATTTTAACACTTGGTTTATTTACGCTTATTATCAATGCTTTACTTTTTTACCTTGCCTCATACATTGTAAAAGGTTTTGTTGTTGAAAGTTTTTTTAGTGCTCTTGCAGGCTCAATAATAATGAGTATAATAGGCTTAATATTAAATGCGTTTGTAGATTAGGGGGGTAAAAATTGTTCATTTCAACAAAAGAAGATATATTAAATGCAAAAGTAACAGATGTATACTTTGATAGGACTGTTTATACACTTAAAGTAAAGGGTCTGGATAAAAAAGTAAAAGCTGAAATTAGCGTAAAAAAATTGCCAAAAAATTATAAATGGGGAATTTTTGTTGGATTAGAAGAAGTTTTGGAATTGCTTGAAGGTAAAAATTTAAATATTCGTGCTATTAAAGAAGGCAGTATTTTTAGAGAAAACGAACCAGTGCTTGAAATTGAGGGTCTATATAGTGAATTTGCAAAATTTGAAACGGCAATTTTGGGCTTTTTATGTCAAGAATCTGGTGTAGCTACAAAAGCTGCAAGACTTAGAAAATTGGTTAAAGATAAACAACTTTTATCGTTTGGTGCAAGAAGAATGCATCCTGCTATTGCTGTAGCAATTGAGCGAGCTGCGTATATTGGCGGATGTGATGGAGTTTCTACAGTATTGGCTGCAAACACATTAAACATACAACCAAGCGGGACAATACCGCATTCTCTCGTTTTGCTTTCTGGCGATACAGTTAGTGCAGCTCAATACTTTGACGAAACAATGGATAGCAATGTGCCAAGAATTATACTAATTGACACATTTGGAGATGAAAAATTTGAAACGTTAAGGGTTTTTGAAGCGCTTGGCAAAAAATTATCAGGCATTAGACTTGATACGCCAAACTCAAGAAGGGGAAACCTCAAAGCCATTATTGAAGAAATCCGCTGGGAATTATCTTTAAGAGGCGCAGATAATGTAAAAATATTTGCAAGCGGTGGGCTTGACGAAGAAACCATCGAGCCACTTGTTGATGTTGTGGATGGTTTTGGTGTTGGCACAAGCATATCAAGTGCGTCTACAATTGATTTTTCTATGGATATTATAGAAATTGAAGGCAAACCAATCGCAAAAAAAGGCAAAAATTCCGGATCAAAAAGCCTTTTTAGATGCAAAAAATGCTTTAGCGATAAAGTAGTGCCATACACTATCAAAACCCAAGAATGTTCTTGTGGCGGATCCATGCAAGATATCCTTGAGTATGTAGTTCAAGGTGGCAAAACAATAATAGACCTACCCAATATAAAAAGCATAAGGGAACATACACTAACAAGCCTAAGATTTGTCGATTTATGAAAATCATAGATACACATGCCCATCTTCAATCAAAAGAATTTGATAATATAATAGATGAAGTTATTCAAAGATTTGGTATTGTTGAAAAAGTTTTTCTTGCTACATCATATATCAGTGATATAGAAAAAGCATGTAAACTAACACATAAATATGAAAATTTATACTTTTTTGCCGGGATTCATCCTCATTATGCAGGCGAGTTCAAAATCGGCGATTTAGATATCATAGAAAGTTACCTGAAAGATGAAAAATGTATAGGCATAGGAGAGATTGGCTTGGATTACTTTTATAACTACGCTCCTAAAGAAACTCAAAAAATACTATTTTCAAGTTTACTTGACTTTGCAATCTTTCACAATAAATGGGTATCAATTCACATAAGGGATGCAGTTTCTGACAGCATTGATATACTAAGTTCAAAATTAGATTTAAAAGCCATTATTCATTGCTTTAGCGGAGACATTGATCTTTTAAAACTTGCTTTAGATCGTAATTACCTATTGGGAATAGGTGGTATTGTAACATTCAAAAATTCACTTATTAGAAAAAATATAAAGTATGTACCGCTAAAAAATATGGTATTAGAAACAGATTCACCTTATCTTGCACCTGTTCCAAAACGCGGGCACACAAACGAACCATCCTTTCTACAATATACGCTTTTTGAACTTAGCAATTTACTAAAATTACCACCACAAGAAATAGCTCAGATTACATATAAAAATAGTTTAAGAGTTTTAAATGACAAATAATTACTTTGATTCTAATTTAAAAGATATTAATAAAGAGATACTAAATAGACTTTACAATATCTGTGAAACAATTCAAAATAAAAATGTCAATGAAAAAACTAAAGAAATTCTAAGAAAATATATAAAAAATAAGCTCAAAACAATTGATTTAGATTCTTTTGACAATCCGGCAAATTTTTTGAGTTTTGTAAATGAATTTTTGGATTTTGCACATGGTGTTTTTTTGGATCATAAGGTTGAAAACATAGAACAACTTGAAAACAATTTACTAAAAGCAGTCTTACAGGAAAGTTTATCCATATCAAGGCAATGCGTTTCAAAAACTCAACTTAAACTGGAAGAAATAAAATCAATTTTTGATAAACTCTACGATGGCGTTTTGGTTATAGATACAAATACGCGTAAAATACTTTCTTCAAATAAATCTATTGAATATATTTTAAAAACAAAAAATATAGTTAATCAGGATATATTAAATTTTGCTCAAGAAAATAAAAAAGATTACTATCAAGAATTATTTAAAAAGTTTGTTAAACAAAAAAAAGGTATCACTGAAATTTTGGAGTTTAAAACTGCAAAAAACGAGCCTCTCATGCTTGAAGCAAGCGTTAATATGCTAAATGAATCTGCAATGGTTGTAGTTTTTAGAGATATAACAAAACGTATTGAAAATGAAAAGCTTCTAATCAGGCTAAATAGACTCTATGAAGTACTATCAAGAATAAACAATCTGGTTGTTCGCATACAGGATGTAGATGTATTATTTGAAGAAGTATGCAATATACTTGTTAATTTTGGCAAATTTAAGCTTGCATGGATTGGATGCGTTGACTCAAAAACAAAAACAATAAAACCTAAAGCGTATGCAGGGGATAAAAAGTATTTAAGAAACATCGTTGTTTCAATAGAAGAAGACAAACCAGAAGGCAGTGGTCCATCAGGTATAGCAATTAGAAACAACAAAATCGTTGTGTGCAATGATATACAAAAAAGCCCTATAATGAGCCCATGGAGAAATCAGGCAAAACAATCTAATTTCCACTCATCAATAACTGTACCTATAACTATTTTAGAGTCTCAAGGTCCTTCAAAAGTTTTAAAAGCCTACTCAGACGAAATAGATTATTTTGACGAAAAAGAAATCAATTTATTTGAAGAAATAGCAAGTGATATTGCATATGCAATAGATTTTATTGAAAAAAAGAAAAAGGTTGTTTTTTTGTCATCTTTTGATCCTTTAACTAATTTACCAAACAGGATAATGTTTGGGTATACAATTGAGTCTTTTATAAAACATAAAAAAAATTTTTCTGTTATTATCTGCGATATCAACAATTTCACAGCTATAAACAACAAATATGGTTATATAAAAGGAGACAGTATAATTAAAAATGTCGCTAAAGCAATCCTGGAAGTGGACAAAATCTATTATGCAGCAAGAACCGGTAGTGACGAATTTGGCTTTATCTTAAGCACATCAAATAAAGATGAAATTTTACATATCGCAAAATCTATCGAAGAAAAAATAGAATCTTTATCTTTTGATATAGATATGAATCTTGGATTTACAATAGGAGTTAGCATTTACCCAACAGACGCAGATACGCAGGAAAAACTCATAACAAACGCTGAAATAGCTCTTGTTGATGCAAAAAAGAAAAATCTGTTTTTAAGCTTTTATCAAGAAGACTCAAATATACTGATCCAGGCAAAACTTCAGCTTCAAAGCAAACTCAAAAATGCTATAAAAAACAATGAATTTATACTTTTTTATCAGCCAAAATTATCTTTGAATGATTTACATATACATTCTGTAGAAGCTTTACTTAGATGGAACTCAAAAAACGGTATTGTTTTGCCAAATGAATTCATCCCGCTACTAGAAGAAACAAATTTAATAACAGAACTTGGCTACAAAATTTTTGAACAATCAATAAACCAGGTTAAAACATGGCAAAAAAAAGGGTTTTATATACAAATTGGTGTTAATGTTTCGCCTGTTCAATTGGATGATTCAAACTTTGTAGAAAACGTAATTGAATTAATAGAAAATTCTAAAATTGATAAAAGCTTGATAGAAATAGAAATAACAGAAAGCACGCTTATTAAACACTTGGATAAACTCACTAAATTAAACGAAAATGGCATAAAAATCTTTATAGACGATTTTGGCACAGGATACTCATCTTTGTCTTATTTAAAAGAGATACCTTTAAGCGGTATCAAGATAGATATAGCTTTTATTAGAGAAATGTTTGAGAAAAGCAACTTCGAGATTCTAAGAACCATAATAAATCTATCAAAAATTTTAAATCTTAAGGTAATCGCAGAAGGTGTTGAAACAAAACAGCAATTAATAGCTCTAAAACACTTACATTGCGATGAAGTTCAGGGTTATTTGATTGCAAAACCAGATTTACCAGAAAATATTGAGCATCTTTTCAGTCAGACTTTGTTTTACCAGGAACTGTCATTCTAATTAAGGCTTTTTATAAAACTTTTTAACAATATTGTTAACAATTAAAATTTGACTTTACAATTTTGATATGCTATTAATTATGTAGTTTTTATAAGGAGGTAGTTTGTGGCAAATCATAAATCGGCTCTAAAAAGAGTTAAACAAAACAAAAAAAGGTATGCTAGAAATAAGTCTTATAGAACGAGACTGAAAAATGCTGTAAAAAGAGCAAGACTTGCTATAAATAGTCAAAATGTTCAAGACTTACAAGAAGAATTAAAAAAAGCACAAAAAATAATACATAAAATCAAAAGTAAAGGTGTTATACATAAAAATAAAGCTGCACGATTGGTTTCAAGACTTGCAAAAGCAGCAAATAAAAAATTACAACAATCTAGTGCTTCTTAAGAAATTGCTTAAGCTGGCTATAGTTTAGCGTATTCAAACAATCGCTTTTTTCTATCCAGCCTCGCTGAGCTGTTAAAACACCATAAATCATATAATCTAAGTTTTCCTTGGTATGTGTATCTGTATTAATACATATTTTAGCACCTGCATTTTTTGCCAATCTTGCATGTTCATCGTTTAAATCAAGGCGCAAATAAAAAGAATTTATTTCTAATGCTGTTTTGTGTTTTGCAGCATATTCTGCAATTTTTTGAATATCAATCTCGTATGGTGCTCTTTGGCCAATGAGTCTACCCGTTGGATGAGCAATAATGTTTACATATGGGTTTTCTATAGCAGAAATAATCCTTTTTGTGTTTATTTCTTTTGAGTTTGCAAAACCCTGATGTATGGAAGCTATAACAATATCTAAATCCTTTAGCACATTATCGCTAAAATCAAGCTCGCCGTTTTGCTTTATATCAACTTCACTACCTGCAAGTATGTGTATCTTGCCTTTGTATTTATCCTTGAGTTTATCAATTTCATTTAATTGGTCGTATAGACGTTCTGCGCTTAAACCATTTGCAACATATGAAGAAACTGAATGGTCAGTTATTGCAATATAGTCATAGTTTCGCTTTATTGCTTCTTGAATAACTTCTTCAAGACTCATTAACCCATCTGAATAATTGGTATGCACATGCAAATCGCCTTTTATATCGTCAAGCTCTACCACGTTTGGCAATTTATTAGCCAAACACGCTTCGATTTCGCCTTTGTTTTCTCTTAAAGTTGGTTTTATGTAGCAAAGACCAAGTGCTTTATAAATATCTTCTTCAGTTTTTGTTTCTAACTTTTTATCTTTTTCAAACAACCCATACTCATTTAGTTTAAAGCCTTTTTTTATTGCAATATCACGCAAGCGCACATTGTGTTCTTTCGATCCACTAAAATATTGAAGAGCGCTTGCAAAAGAATCTTCATCCACAAGCCTGAAGTCCACCTGCATATTATTTGATAAAAGCAAACTTACTTTTGTATCACCCATTGCAATTATTTGCTTGTGTTCTAAATTTGCCAAAGCTTTTGACACACCATTAAAATCTTTTGTACAAATAAGTATATCAAGATCTCCAACAGTTTCTTTACCACGTCTGACACTTCCTGCTATTTCGACTTTTTTTACATTATCTATTTTGTAAACTCTATTAACCAAATCTTTTGCAATAGGATAAGCTACTCCTAAAGGAAATCTGCTTTGACCTTCTTCGTAGAGCTGTATTCCTTCTCTTATTTTTTTTATACTTTTTTCAAGCAATGATATATCTTTTAACTCATCATTTTCAAATACAAGTTTTTTGACATCTTCAAGTGTCCTTACACGATACTTCTCAAACATTTTATATAAAGTTCTAGGGCCCAGTCCTCTTATATCTTTTAATTGAAACAGTGTATATGGAACTTTTTCTAAAAGCTCATCTAAATAAGCTACTTTTTGTGTTTGTATGTACTCTTTAATTTTTTGTTCCAAATCTTTGCCTATACCTTCTATTTTTTTAGGATTTGGCTTAGAATAAATTTCTGTGATACTTTCGTTTAAATTTCTGATAGATTCTGCTGCATTTCTATATGCCCTTATTTTAAATGCATTTTCATTTAAAAACTCCAGAGCATCTGCTATTGTTTCAAATATTGAAGCAATTTTTTCATTATCTTGAAATTTCATTTGTTAATTTCAAATATAGTTAACCTATAAATGTCGTCTTCACCCAATATAAATCGTGTAAAAAATGGTGCAGGTGTTGCAATTAAACCCACAATATAATCATTTTGCCTTGCAAAGCTTACAATACGTCCAGAAACATTCCCGGAGTTCCATATATCCTGTAGTTTATCGTTTTCTAACCTGTACATAGATATACTATACGCATTGTAATGGCTGCCTGCAATTTGAACCACATTACTTCTATAGCTTGTTTGTGAGAGTACGTAATAATTCTCACCATGCTTGTAAAATCTCAAGCTATTTTTAATATATACTTTTCCAGCATTTTTGTTTTCAAAGTAGCTTTCATTGGGATTATAATTATGAGTGTATCTTTGTATAGGCTCTACACTTGAGCCAACATAATAACCTGTTAAGTAATTCTTTTTCGTGTCTAAATCATATATGGCAATTTCATTGTTTGGTGTTGCATAAACTAACTTGTGGCCAATTTGCTCAAATTCATAGAAAGATGCAGGATTTATTGGCAATTTTAGTTCTTTTATAATTGTACCATCTAAATTCATTTCATAAATAGGCCCATAAAATTTTGAACCAATGGATAAGTTTTGGGCAATTAGCTCTGGCTTTGAGTATTTATCAAAAAATCTTATACAATAACCTATTGAATCTTTTACTATATGTATAGAGGTACCTTCAATATAACCTATTGAAGACGATAACTGTCCATAGGCATTAAAGTTTGATATGGCAAGATATGTTTTACCATCAATCTGGGCGCTATCAATATTAAATATATTGTAACCTACTTTGATGCTTCCAACTTTATTTAATGAGTAGCCATCAAACCTATATAGTTCAAGATCACCTTTATTTGCAACAACAATTAAATCTGAAGTTACAGCCAAAGCTTTTGCAGAATAGCCAATATTTGCGTAATTAACAAGTCTCATAGTAGCACTGGATGCACCCACATTTGAGTATCTGCTATATAGTCCGAATTTATTAAGCAAGCTTTCCCAGAATGTCAATCTAGGCTCGATGTTTAAAGTACTTGGTACAATATTTTCCGGAGGCAAATTTTCCACTTTAGCAGTTTTTATATTTTGCATTTCTTGCTCAGTTAACTTTGAACTTGTTGAAAATATTAAATCACCTGTATATCCATTATAGATATTGTAAGAAAGCTGATTGTTACTTTTTAGATATACTGGAATTACAAAATCACAGTTAATATCACTGCATAATCTTTCTACGTCTTTTGGCGTGCTAATTGATGAAATCTTTTCCTTTGTCATTGCAATTTCAATTGTATCTGGGTCAATCACATCAAACTTATTTGTAGAATTAAGCGCGTTTCTTATGTCGTTAAACAAAACAGGATTTCTTGTAATAATAGCTACCCTATATAAACTCTTTCCTATTATCCACTCATCATTATCGCTTACATGGGCTTTTGAGTAAGTATAGCCATTTGGTATCAACGGTAAGCCTAAAAAGTATTTTTGTATTTTTTGCGTACCTCTTATAATCTTTGCTATGCTTTTATCAGGTTTTACTTCCACTACCTCAGCATAAGCTCTGCCACTTTTTAATTCGACACGCTTTTGTGTTGTAGGATCAACAAAAGTTCCTAGGTTTTTGTAAATATATACAAGCTCACCTTTTAAAATGCCACTATTTGAGCCTTTATCAAGTATAACATAATCGTTTTCAACACCAATAACTTTCCCTTTTTGCTCAACTAATTTTGAAACAAGTTCGTTTGCAAAATCCTGCCCTACATTTGCTTTTGCAATATTTACAAAAATAAAAAAAGCTAAAACAGAAAATAAAAATTTTTTCATAACACACTCTGAAGCTGTTCTATTCTTTTTTTGGCATTTTCTTTAATTAAAATTGCCTCTTGAAGCTCTTTTTTGCTTTTTTCAATAAGCTGTTTTGGAGCTTTTGAAATAAACTCTTGGTTGCGCAGTCTTTTATTTAAAAAATCAATGGAAACTTGCGCTTTTTCCACTACTTTCTTAAGCCTCAAAATTTCACCTTCCACATCAACATTTTCAATTGCTTCTAAAAATATATCACCATATTTAGTAGGCTGTATAAAGCTTTTTGGCACATCTTTTTCAATTATAGATATTTCTTTAGCATTTGCAAGTAGCAAAACATACTTTTTATATTTTTCTATAATATTTTTTGCAATTTTACTTATTGGTTTAAAATAAAAACTCAATTTTTTGGTTGCAGCAATTGAATTTTCACTTCTTAGTATTCTCATAGCCTTAATAAGTTCAATCAAGCATTCAAACTCTTCCTCAATCTGCGTCGCAAATTCTTGAGAGCGCGGGTATTTAGCTATCATTATTGACTTAGCAGATTTGTTTGGCAGTTTTTGCCACAAAAATTCACTGATAAATGGTACAAAGGGGTGTATTAGCTTAAGGATCTGCTTAAAAACTTCAAGCAAAGTACCTTTTACTTCATCACTAAACTCATCTTTTCCTAGGTGGGCTTTGCTCATTTCTATATAGTAATCGCAAAACTCATGCCACACAAACTGATAAATGCTATTTGCTGCTTCGTTAAATTTGTAATCTTCCAGGTTTTGCCTGACCTGTTCAATTGATCTAGCAAGCCTTGATTTTATCCACAAACTTGCGCTTGAGTAAGCATTTATATTAACTGATGGTTGGAAATCTTTAGTGTTCATCTCAATAAACCTATAAGCATTCCAGATCTTATTCATAAATCGTCTGTATGATTCTATCTGATCGTAGGAAAGCTTTATATCTCTGCCTTGCGCTGCAAGTATTGCCAAAGTAAAACGCAATGAGTCTGCTCCGTATTTTTCAATTACATCAAGAGGATCTATAACATTGCCTTTGGTTTTGCTCATCTTCTGGCCAAACTTATCCCTTACCAAAGCGTGTATATACACATCTTTAAAGGGTACATCATTCATAAAAAACATACCCATCATTATCATTCTTGCAACCCAGAAAAAAATTATGTCAAAACCTGTTACAAGAAGACTTGTAGGGTAAAATTTCTTTAAATCTTCTGTATTGTCTGGCCATCCCAGCGTGGAAAATGGCCAAAGAGCAGAAGAAAACCATGTATCTAATACGTCGGTTTCTGGTATAAGCTTTCCAGAGCATTTTGAGCATTTATCGATTGGATTTTCGCTTACAAAAACTTCACAGCATTGCTTGCATGTATATGCTGGGATTCTATGTCCCCACCAGATCTGTCTTGAGATACACCAATCTTTTATATTATACATCCACTCAAAATAAGTTTTTTCCCAGTGTTTTGGGATAAACTTAATCGAGCCATTTTCAACAACCTCTATGGCTTTTTTTGCCAAATCTTTTGTTTTTACAAACCATTGCTTTGATATATATGGTTCAATCACAGTCCCACATCTATAACAATGACCAACAGAGTGCACATAATCTTCTATCTTGTAAATTAGATCTGCTTCTTTTAGCTTTTTTACAGTAACTTTTCTTGCTTCAAATCTATCTAAACCCTCTAAACCAGGCGCATTAAGCGTCATTTTACCATAATCATCTATCGCTATTACAATATCCAAATTATGCCTTTTGCCTACTTCAAAATCATTTACATCATGGGCTGGTGTTATTTTTACAACACCACTACCAAAACTCATATCAACATATTCATCTTCAATAATCTCAATTAGCTTATTAACAAGTGGCAAAACCACTTTTTTACCCACAAGGTGCTTGTAGCGTTCATCTTTGGGATTAACTGCAACAGCTGTATCACCAAATAGTGTTTCTGGCCTTGTGGTAGCAACTATCAAAAAATCGTCTGAATTTTCTAAAAAATATTTTAAATAGTAAAGTTTTGAGTTTTCTTCTTCATATTCCACTTCCAAATCAGATAAAGCTGTGTGGCAACTTGGACACCAATTTATTATATACTCACCTTTGTAAATATAGCCTGCGTTGTATAACTCAACAAATGCCTTTCTAACGGCTCTTGATAAGCCTTCATCCATTGTAAAGCGAAGCCTTGAAAAATCGCAACTTGCCCCCAGTCTTTTAATTTGGTCTATTATCCTATTACCATAGGTATTTTTCCATTCCCATACTTTTTCAATAAATGCATCTCTACCAATTTCTTCTTTTTTTATGCCTTTTTTTGCAAGATCGCGCTCTACCATTGTTTGTGTTGCAATACCAGCATGATCTGTGCCTGGAAGCCAAAGCACGCTATAACCGCACATGCGTTTGTATCTTGCAAAAATGTCCTGGAGTGTCTGATTTAATGCGTGACCAATATGCAAAGCGCCTGTAACATTTGGAGGTGGAATTACCATACTGAAAGGTTTTCCATCTTTATTTACTTCTGGTTTAAAAAGATCATTTTCTTCCCAGAATCTGTATATATCTTTTTCAAAATCACTATTGTAAGTATCCATAGCTTATGAAATTCTCCTTTTATAAAATATTTTATTTGTCAGCTCTTGTAAACAAATATTAATATTATCAGTCTCTTTATAATCACAACAAGCATACCAGAAAGATGGATTTATACTTGTAAACGACGCTTTAAGTTTAGAATCTAGATCCAATATATCGTTTATCAAATTACTTGGTTTTTCTTTTAATACCACTATAAATGAATCACCGCCTACTCTAAAGAATTCACTGTTGTACTTTGCAAAAACTTCTCTTATAAATTGAGAGAATTTATAAATCAACTGATCTCCAATAATCCTTGAGTATGTAAAATTAATTGTTCTCATATCTTGTAAATCAAGCAACAAAAATTGTACCTTTTTATCTAAACTATGTGAAAATTTTGGCAGGTAATATTTAGAGTAAAAGCCAGTTTCATAATCTATAAAAAATACCATGTTTCTCATCTCTTCAAATTGTTTATTATAATCTTGATCTTCACAAATCATATTTTTTGCTTCCAATAAAACTGCTACTGAGGTTTTTAATATATTTTCGTCAATTTTTCCTTTAAAATTATTAAACATAAATTCTATAGCTTTATCTGGCTTCATTGCTTTTCTATACGGCCTATCTGTTGTTAAAGCATCAAATATATCCGCAATAGTTATAATTTTTGCTTCAAGCATTATCTGTCCATTTTTTAAACCATCAGGATAACCAGTGCCATCTAAAAACTCGTGGTGAGATCTTATTATTTTCACAATATCTTCAAAACCTTTCACTTGAGATAATATAAACTCAGAAAATTCAGGGTGTTTTTTGATAAAATTATATTCTTGCTCAGATAATTTGGAAGGTTTTAGTAAAATTGCATCAGGTATACCAATTTTTCCAATATCGTGCAAAAGCGCAGCTCTTTCTATAATATCAATATTTTTTAGTTTTAAATTAATAGCTATTTTTTTAGCATAAAATGCAACACGTTGCATGTGACCTTTGGTGTAAACATCTCTTATTTCAGCCAAATTGGATAAAAGATTTAATGAACTGTTTAAAATAGATTTTGCATTTTCTAGTGATTTTTTTAAAGTATTAATAGAAAATAGGTATTTTAATTTTAACTTTATAACATTCAAGAAACTTTCCATGTATTCAAGAGAGTCTTTGAACAAACCTTTCACGCCAAAATTTAAAATAATTTCAAAACCATTTTCACAAACAAACGACTGAGCTATAAAATAATTTAATTGGTTAAATGTTAAAATTCTATGCAAATAATTTTTACTATCAATATCGTCTATATGAACAATAAAACTTTCGTGACCTATATTATAAAACTTTCTACAATCAAAAATTATTTGAGCATCAAAATTAGTATATACAGGTTTTATAGTATTGTTTTCTTTTAAAAAAAAACCAAAAAATGTTGCATTAAAAATTTTTTTTAGAGCATACTCGGTTAGTTTTGCAACCTGTTGGATTTCTTGAGAACTATCTAGGCGTTTTGTAAATTCATTTAGATGCAAAAATTGGTTCATTGGAGATTAAATCCTATCTCAAAAGCTTCAATATTTATATCAATCAGTTTGGGACTTAAATTGTCAGAGATCGCTCTGATAAAGTACTTTTTATCTATTTCTATGATTTTTGAAAAGTATCCAAGCATAATTGTATTAATTGCTTTTTGCATGTTATGTTGCTTTGCTAAATCATTGAAGTTTATGAGCTTTAAATCCAAAGAGTAACTTTTTAGGCTTTCTTCAATTTGAGCTTCGTCTATATTTGCACCAACAATAGGAACAATCCTATCATTTACAAGAAGTTTTGAGTCTGGGTTTAAGTAATCTACATTGCGCAAAGCTTCAAGTTTTTCACTTGCAAACATATAATTTAAACTACCTTTTGCTGGCAAAAAAGAGTAAACTTTTTTACCATAAACCAAAAATGCATTAACGCTTCCACCCCTTTGACTCATACCATGAACTTCGCTTTTTTTAACATCAAAATTAGCTCTCATTAAAGCCACAGCACAGATATTTGATGCAGTAATAATACCATCACCACCAACACCGCAAAATATTATACTTTTATTCATTTGATTCACCTTTTACAATAGCAAGTGTAGGACAAACTTCAGCACAAAGTCCACATCCCGTACATAAATCTTCAATAATATAGGCTTTATTTTCTTTGTATCCGATCGCAGGACAGCCTATTCTTAAACACCTCTTGCAATCAATGCATTTATCTACAATTACAAAATAAGGCATTTCTTTGATTTTTATTGGTGCCAAAACACAGGGTCTTGTAGCAATTATTACACTTAATTCTTTTGTGTTTACCTCTTGCTCTATAATTTCTTTGGTTTTTTTGTAATCGTACTGGTCAACTTTAAATACTCTTTTTATGCCAATTGAGCGCACTAAATTTTCCAAATCTACCTTAGGGGCAGGTTCATTTTTTATATTAAAACCAGATACAGCATCAGGCTGACCGCCGGTCATAGCTGTAATAGAATTATCAAGTATGATTACAGTGTAGGCTACATTATTTACATAAGCATCAATCAATGGCTGGATACCTGTATGCAAAAATGTAGAGTCTCCAATAACAGATACAATCTTGTGATTTTGGCTGGCTTTTGCAATCCCATAGCCCATAGAAATACTGGCACCCATACAAACAGTTGTATGTATACTGGATAATGGCGCAGCTGCACCAAGAGTGTAGCACCCTATATCGCCAGTGACGTACACCCTCAATGAATGCAGTATGTCAAAAATAGGTCTATGAGGACACCCAGGACACAACACAGGCGGTCTTAAAGGCAAATTTTTAGGCACTTCAAAGTATTTTTTATGGCGCTTTTCCAAAACAGATGCTTTAGCTAAACCTTCTTCAACAATGTCTAAATTGAATTCACCATCTTGAGGAAAAAACTTTTTACCTTCTACATTCTTTATGTCAGCTATTTTGAGTTGCTCTTCAATGTATGGCTCAAGTTCTTCTATAACAATAACTTTTTCAAAGTTTTTAGCAAATTCTTTTGCTAAATCTATAGGAAAAGGCCAACTTAAGCCAATTTTTAAAAAATTTGCTTCAGGCAAGAGTTCTTTTGCATAAAGGTAAGAAACACCGCTTGTTATGATGCCAACGTTTAAACTGCCTTGTTCCATTTTATTTAATGGTATTTCGTTTGTTAGCTTTTGTAGTTTTGTATTTCTTTCCAACAACTTTTTATGCCTTAAAAGCGCATTTTTTGGCACAAGCACATATTTTGAAATATTTTTAGCTAAAAGTTTATCTTCCATTCCCCCCAGTTTGTGCATATCAAAATAAACAAGCTCCTGGGTGTGAGACACACGTGTTGTAGAACGCAATATTACAGGCGTATCGTATTCTTCGCTTAGAGAAAAAGCATACTGCATAAATCCCATAGCTTCTTTTGCATCAGACGGCTCTAAAATTGGCACTTGTGCAAATTTTGCAAAAAGCCTGGTGTCTTGCTCGTTTTGAGAAGAATGCATCCCAGGATCGTCTGCTACTACAACAACAAAACCAGCATTTACACCAGTATAGGATGAACTCATAAGGCTATCTGCGGCTACATTTAAGCCAACGTGCTTCATTGTAACAAAACTACGCCTACCTGCTATACTTGAGCCCAATGCCTGCTCAAAAGCACTTTTTTCGTTGCTTGCCCACTGAACTTTTATATCTTCAAAAGTTTTTGTATATTCTAAAATTTCACTGGATGGTGTTCCAGGATAGCCGCTTGCAAAGCTCGCATTTGCCCTGTATGCGCCTATTGCTATTGCTTCATTACCGCTTATTATTTTTCTCAAAATACTCCCCCTGCATATTAGAATCAATTTTTATTATAGTTTTTACATTACCCCTGGGGTTAAAATCTCCTATAATTTCAAGATAAATGGGCTCTAAAAAATTAAACAAAGTGGAATAAATTAAATTTATTGAATCTTCGTGCGATATATACTTGTTTCTAAAACTATTTAAAAATAATTTTAAGCTTTTAAGCTCTACAACGTATTTATCCGGTACGTATTTAATCCTTATTGTGGCAAAATCTGGATAACCACTGCGTGGACACAAACAAGTAAATTCTCCAAACTCAATATGTATTTCAAATTTAAATTCATTCTTATTTTCCCACTTTTCAAGTTTATTGTTTAATATTGCTTCCTCGCCATATCTCATACTCAATAAAGTATACTAAACTTGAAAAGCTTTTTCAAATTTTTCAACCAGACTGCATGTGTGTTTTTTTAAACAAAAAATTTGACATTATAAGTGGTAAATGATTTGGCACGGGAAAATTTTCCACAGGCTTTCCAGATAAAGCATTTTGCATATAATTTAGCCATATAGGCAAAGCCATTGTAGCGCCTACTGCGTAAGGTCCACAAGGTTTATAATCATCAAATCCAACCCAAACGCCAGTTACAAGTTGAGGTGTAAAACCCATAAACCAGTTATCTCTAGCATGATTGGATGTGCCAGTTTTTGCTGCTATAGGTCTTCCAAGTGCTTTTGCGTAGACACCTGTGCCTTCTTTTACAACTTTTTCTAACATTTTTGTTAAGATAAATCCTAAATCTTTAGGAAAAACTCTTACTAATTTAGGATTATTTTCGTAGATCAATTGTTTGTCTTTATTGTAAATCTTTCTTATAAAAATTAATTTTGGTTTTAAACCATAATTATCTATTGTGCAATATACACGGCTTAGTTGCTCCAATGTTACAGAAGATGAACCAAGGGCTATAGTTAAATTATGCGGTATTGGTTCTGTAATACCCAATCTTCTTGCATTGACAATAACATTTTCAATACCAATTTTATCCAGTAATTTTACTGTCGCAACATTCACAGAATGTGCAAGAGCATACTCAAGTGTAATAGGACCATGAAATCTTAACGTATAATTTTGAGGTGCCCAAACTTTATTGCCGTATCTATACTCAACTGGCTCATCATCAATCTTATCCAATGGAGTAAAGCCTTCTTCTAACGCTGTAAGATAAACAATAGGCTTAAAAGCGCTACCTGGCTGCCTTTGAGCTTGAATTACCCTATCATACTGAGTTTTTTTATAGCTAACTCCACCCACCAAAGCCTCTACATAGCCATTTTTTGGATTTACAGATATCAAATCTGCTTCCAGATCAGAATTTTTACCATAATGCTCAATCAACCACTTTCTAACATCTACTACGTAATATGGAGCTTTAAGATTTTTTGTGAGCCTTGCTATACCATTTTTGACTGCTAGATAAGCATAATATTGAAGTTTCGGGTTTAAAGTTGTATATACTTTTAAACCACCTTTATCTACCACTTCTTCACCATAATGTCTAACAAGCCAATTTTTAACATGTTCAATAAAATATCCATCTTTATATTGATATCCATAAGCATAAAACGAACTTTGCTTTCTTAGAACAATTTTAGAATGTACTGCCTGCCAGTACTGTTTTTTTGTAATAAACTTATCTTCATACATTCTTTCTAAGACATAAAGTGTTCTTTTTTCTGCAAGAGAAGGGTTAACATAAGGATCGTACAATGTCGGCGCCTGGACAAGACCGGCAAGCATAGCTGCTTGAGGTATGGTTAATTGGTCAGCATTTTCATTAAAATATGATTTACTTGCCATTTGAATACCATAAGCGCCGTTTCCAAAATAAACTGTATTTAAATACAAGGTAAGTATTTGATTTTTTGTAAGATGCCTTGATATTTTGTATGATAATACCGCTTCTTTGAGTTTTCTATAAAGCGTCTTTTTAGGCGTCAAATATAAATTTTTGACAAGTTGCTGCGTGAGGGTGCTGCCACCCTGCACAACTTTACCATGTATTAAATCTTCAAAAGCTGCCCTCAGAATGCTTCTAAAACTTACTGGTCCATGTTGATAAAATCTGCTGTCCTCTGCCGCCAGTATAGCTTTTTTCATATTTAAATCAATTTGATTAAACGTTACAATCTGTCTGTTTTGTGGTCCTATAATGGCTATACATTGACCATTTTGAGCATAGATTTTAGTGGGTTTTGAAAACTTTTCTCCATTTAAAAGATTATTAAAATCTTTATTTGTCTGCAAATAAAGCGTATATGCAAACGAACCCAATCCCATAAAAATTAAAAAGAAAAATAAACCAACTATGATAAGAATTTTTTTCATAATTTTAATCGATTCATTTCTTTTTTAAAAACAAAAGAATAAGTCCACCAGATAAAACAAAAAAAATAAATACCCCAATTCCGATGCTAAATGGTGAATTTTGCATAAACCACCTTCAAAATACAAAAAAAATTAAAAAAAATGAAATTACAACAAAAACTACTGACGAGACAAAACCTAACACATTCATTCTTTACAATCCGTTTAACATGATTAGTTTTTTAAAACTTATAACTTACAAATCACTCAATCTTTTGAATGTGTTTTGTCTTCAATTATTTTTGTATCCTCGCTATTTGGTGTTTTTTCTTCATCCTTTAATGATTCCTTGAAATTTTTTATACCTTTACCTATACCTGAACCTATCTCTGGCAACTTTTTTGCTCCAAAAATCAAAGCAAATATCAAAACCACAACCATTACATGCCAATCATCCAACATTTTAAAACCTCCTTATTTTGTTCTGCTAAGTATATAAACCATAATATGAAAATTTTATGGAATATTTGTGTAAAAAATTTTAGTAAATGATTCTTCAAAATTGTATTTTATGGAACAATTGTGGCAAAATCACAAACCTCAAAGGTGTATTTGCCCATGCCTTTGCGTAATCTACACCAATGCGTGGAGTTTGTTTAATCATTTTCTTATCAATATATAAATTTAAATCCAGTATACAAATTTCTGGTAATTCCAAAAAAATGTCAAATTTGTCTTTACAAATCTTTAGCATATTATGTTGCATTGTAATACCCAAAGCCTTCGTAAGCTTTCCTGGGCCATTTGCAAGCATTGAATCTTTTATAAATCCTCTTCTTTTTCTCATCAAATCAATACCTATTATCGGAACAATACCCCTTATTAAAATACCATGTGGTATATTTTCTTTATTTGTCACTACATTCAGCATCACATGACCTCTGCATGTGTGTACATACAATATGCCACCTTCCTTATATAAAGCAGCATTTCTTTTTGTAATTTTATTTTTATGAGCATGGCAAGCAAGATCAATTGAACCAAAATAACCTTCTGTTTCGCAAATTATACCTCCACTTAAGCCCTCATTTGTATTTGTAATAAGTAATTTACCCAAAAGTTGTCTTGCTATTTGCTGTATATCGTTTCTGACAAAAAATGATCTATCAAGTATTTCTAATTTTTTTATATCAAGATTTTGAATTTCTTCTAAATTTAACATAAAATAAATTTAACATAAAAATTCTATTTAGTTTTAAAATCCCAATACTTAAAAAATAGTGCAAATTAGCTTATAGGCAATATAGGCTACCAAAATATTACCAAAAAACATTTGACTTAAAGTTTACGTGAAATTAAATTTTTAAAAATCGCTCAAAAATTAAAAAAATCAAATATTTAATACTTCTTTCATCCATTTTAGGTAGTCTAAATTTAATTTTTGAATATCAATCTCTACTATCTCAGGAGTTTTGTAATTATGTAAAAGCTTTATTGCGCTTTCGACTTTGTTATACAAACTACTATGTGTTTTTATTATGCATAAGTACTCATTTGTATTTTCAAATTTACCTTCATAAATATAAAAACTTTCAATTAGGCCTACAATCTGACAACATGCTGCAAGTCTTTGTTCAACTAAATAAGTAGCAATACGCTCAAGCGTTTCTTTTTTATCTGAAGTTGTAAGAATAATTACAAAATCACTCATAATTTTATATTAACAAAAAAGCTCCCCGCTTTCAAGCAGGGAGGTATGTGCAAACAAAGAGGGGGCTATGTAAATATAATATGTCCATCTAATGACATTTCGTAAAACTGACCCACTGTTACAATATCATCAAGTTGCTCGCAAAAATCTTCCTTTTTTAAATGAAACATATCCACTGTAGCCTTGCAAGCATAAATCTTGCCACCAGCATCATGTATCATTTCCAAAAACTCACCAACGGGTGGTATATCCAGTTTGTCCATTTCTTTTTTCATCTTTAAACTCGCAAAACTTGACATACCAGGCAATATACCAACTAAAGAGGGTATATGTAAGGCAGGATTACCTACGGTTGCAACTTTTAATTTATCCATGCGAGATTTAATAATAGCTTCTAAGCCAAAAAAAGTAAAAAACAATATAGCTTCAATTCCTTCCATTAAAGCCCCATTAGCCATAATTAAACCAGGATATACGCCATCCAAAGAACCTTTTGAAATAATTATCGATACTTTATTCATACATGCACCTACACACAGCCAACAGGTTTTTTTATACCTGCAATTTTAGCAGCTTTCTTGGCTGGGCCTTTTGGAAACAGTTCGTATAGTTCCTTAGTTGAAACACCGCTTTCTTTAGTTAATTTTCTTATGGAAGGTCCGCTTCCATGCTCTTTAAACTCTTTTTGCATAAATTCAATTACAAGCCAGTGTCTATCAGTTAAATTTTCAATACCTTCTTCTTTAGCTATTACTTCAGCAACCTCCTTTGTCCAATCAGCAAAATTAACCAAGTAACCTTCATCATCTGTTGGTATACTTTTGCCTCCAACAAGCAAATTTCCCATAAAAAGCCTCCTATACTATAGAATTTTTTTGTTTTAGATTGTTAAAATTTTCTAAAAAACTAACTAAATACTGTATAGATAATTTTACATCTTTGTTATTAAGTGATTTCATAACTTTTATAAATGATTGAGGTTGTATTTCTTCTTTTGAAGTTAATTTTATAGCTTCAATTGCACATAAAATTGTCTGGCTAAATTTTTTAAAATCTTCACTCGATATATTTTTTACAAAACCATCCATTAAAGTTTTAATTTCTTTCAAAAAAGTGAAATAACCTAATTTTTCAACATTATCCAAATACTCTTGTGTAGAAATGGCTATCTCTCTGGTTAAAGGCTCAAGTGATTCCCAAAAATCTGTTAAGCTTTCCAATCTGCCAAATAATTTAGTAAGATTATCAATATTGCGTGCAAGTTTTTTCATAAAGTAAAAAAAACTTTCTATGCTTGTGTATTCTGATATCTCCTCTAAATTTTTTAACGCAATATCGTATATACTTTCAGCAATTTTCATTGCATCTGCATTTAAATCTTCCATAGATTTTCTATGCGTTTTTTGTGCATAAACTTCTTCAAGTACAATATCGAGTTTTTCGCTTATTGCATTTAATTTGTCTTTTACATCATCCATATTTATGCCCTCTTTCCTGCCATAGACATATGAGATTCTATTGGTAGTTCAACACCCTTTAATAGATAATTCCAGTACATCCACCTAAACATTATTTTTCCATAGTGATTCATTGCAGTTTCCTGCAATAATGAAAACGGACCCAAAGCAGGTAATGGAAATTTACCTGGAAGCGGTTCTATATCATAATTAAAATCGATCAAAATTCCTTTTCCAAAACCAGATTCAATAAAACAATTAGCATGACCATCAAACTTTGCTTTAGGTGGTTTTCCTTCAATTACATCCAAAAAATTTTCAAAGAGAATATCTGAGGCAAAATGTGCAACAGAACCAGCTTTTGATGTTGGCAAATCAGCTGCATCACCAATTACAAATATATTATCAAAACCTTTTGCAAGAAGCGTCTCTTTATCTGTGGGTATAAAATTTAACTCATTGCCCAAATTACTTCTTGCAATAACCTCATCTCCTTTATTTGTTGGGATACTCACCAAACAATCAAAATTTACTTTAATATTATCATAAGATATTATTTGTTTATTTTCATTATCCACACGCTCTATGCTAAAATCTGGAATTAACTGAATATTTTTTTTCTGCAAAAAATCACCTAACACGCTTGCAGCTTTTGGTTTTGTAAAAGCGCCTGGCAATGGAGTAACAAAACTTATTTCAACTTTATCCCTAACGCCTTTTTTTGTAAAAAACCAATCTGCTAAAAATACAAACTCAAGAGGTGCAACCGGACATTTAATTGGCATTTCAGTAATGTGCAAAACCAATTTTCCTTTATCAAAGTGTCTAAAAAAATTAGCTAACTTTAAAGCACCTTCTATCGTATAAAAATCAAAAATGCTACTGTGCCACAAATCATCTTTTAAGCCTTCGGTTTCACTGGGATCAATTTTACAACCCGTTGCTATAATTAAATAATCGTAAGATACCACTGCATTATTATTTAAAATAATTCTATTTTTATCTGGATCTATTAGCTGGATTTTTTCAAGAATAACTTCAACGCCTGGCGGGAAAAAATCTCTTTTTGGTCTAATGACATCTTTTTTTGTATACATACCAAATGGTATAAACAAAAAACCTGGTTGATAATAATGAGTTTCGTATTCATCAATAATTGTAAATTGCCACTCATTTTTATCCAAAACATTATAAAACTTATTTAACATCATTGTTCCACCTGCACCACCACCTAAAATAACAAGGCGCCTCATAAAACCTCCAAATAATTAGTTATTAACTTACTATATTTTATATAAACAAAACTATTTTGTCAATGGCAAAATATTTATTTTAATTTTTTAAAAGATACACTGCACTTTTGGCAAATAAATTAGAAGAAAATTTGAACAGTATGGATCCAAAAATTGGAAATTTTTTTAATATTTTCACATTATTATTCTCACAATATTGTTCAAATTCTAAAATACTAAATGCATGGAAGTATTTTTTTTCAAACCAGAGATAATCGTAAAACATCCTGCTGGCAATTTTACCTTTAAAAAAAATACTTAACCGGTTTGATATGTAACCAAAATTTGAAAAACTTACTATAACTTTCTTTCCAACCCTAAGCGATTGAAAGAGTATTGTCTTTGGGTCAGATACTTCACTAAGCGTCTGGCTTAAAATAACATAATCGTATGATTTGGTTTTATAATTTGGCAAAATCTCAAACATATCTCCTTCATATACGCTAATTCCTCTAGCAATACTTTCTGAAGCTTTTTTAGGTTCAATCTCAATGCCTTTGGCTATTATAGATTTTTTGTTAAGTAATAAATGCAATAATTCACCATCACCACATCCTAAATCAAGAACTTTTGATTTATCACTAATTAAAGACAAAATTATTTTAAAATCTCTTCTCATACAAATTTTAAAAAATTACCAATAATAAAATTCTGTTCGTTTTTTTCCAATAAAAAAGAATCATGTCCATAATTATAATTTATATTTCTGTAACTAACATTTACACCTGCTAATTCCAGAGCATTTACTATACGCTGAGATTGTTCTTTGGGGTAGAGCCAATCCGAAGAAAAGGATATAATCAAAAATTTTACATTTTTGCATCTTGAAAAAGCATCTTCTAATGTCGGGTAACCTTCTTGTAAATCAAAATAATCTATTGCCTTTGTAAGATACAAAAACGAATTAGCATCAAACCGTTGCGTAAATTGTTTTCCCTTACAATGCAAATAGCTTTCAACCTGAAAATTAACCGTAAAATTAAACTCTATGTCGTCATTTACAAGGTTTCTACCAAACTTTTCTTCCATCGAATCTTTACTTAAGTAAGTAATATGCCCTACCATTCTTGCGACAGCTAAACCATATTTTGGAAAACATTTTGAATAATAATTACCATTGTTCCAATTTGGATCATTTATAACTGCCTGTCTTGCCACTTCATTAAATGCAATCTGGACAGCATTATGTCTATTAGTTGTAGCTATAGCAATAGCAGAATTTATATTGTTTGGAAAGTTTTTTGCCCATTCCAATACCTGCATACCGCCCATAGAGCCACCAACCACACACAAAAGCCTTTCGATACCCAAATATTCAACAAGTAACTTTTGAGCTTTTACCATATCTTTAATTGTCACAAAAGGAAAATCCAGAGCATATGGTTTGTTTGTTTCCGGGTTGATTGAACTTGGTCCGCTTGATCCATAGCAACTGCCCAACACATTGGAGCTTATTACATAATATTTATTCGTATCAAGTGCTTTGTTTGGACCTATCAATATATCCCAATAACCTTTTTTATCTGTATTTTCAGAATAAGCACATGCGCTTGCCGTGAGCGGATGACAGACAAGAATGGCATTTGATTTGTCATTGTTTAATTGCCCGTATGTTTCATATGCTATATGTATTGGAACATGCAAAATCTTTTTGCATTCAAATTCAAAAGGTTCATTTACATAAAAAATATTTTCCATTCAATACCTCGATAAACATTTGGGGTCTTATTATTCCTCCGCTTAAAACTACCCCAAAGATACCTTTTTGAGGCATAATACAAGAACCTAACATTTTTTTTATATTACAGTCACTGTGGCAGGTTTTTCCAATTTGTGTTATTTTTATAATAACATTTCCGATTTTCAAAATAGAACCTATGCTAATATATTCACTACTTATACCACTTATAGTAATATTTTCTGCAAAAATCCCAAAAGGTAAATTTTTATCAAATTCTCCTATTTCAATAAAATTTAATAGACTAATTTGTCTTGTTGACCCAATAAAAGCATGTGCATCACCAAATATCCCATAATTTTTTATTGCAGTAGCTTTTTCTACAGGTTTTTTTGAAATACCTTTGATTTTACTGATATTTACTGATAAAACGATACTCATATTTTCTCCAGAGACTGATTTAGATCCTCAATAATATCGTCAACGTGTTCTATCCCTACAGATAACCTTAAAAAATCCTCTCCTATTTGAGCTTTTTTGAGTTCTTCTTTGGTTAATTGGCTATGAGTGGTGCTTGCTGGGTGTATGATTAAACTTCTTGCGTCACCTATGTTTGCCAAGTGAATTATTAATTTTAAACTTTCAACAAAAGCTTTTGCTTTTTCAAAACCCCCATTCACACCAAAGCCAATGATACTTCCAAAACCTTTTTTAAAGTATTTATCAGCTAAATCCCTATCAGGATGGTTTGGCAGTGATAGGTGGTTTGTCCAGCTAACTTTGGGATGGTTTGATAAAAATTTTGCTACTTTTAAAGCATTTTTACAATGTTTTTCAATACGAAGTGGAAGTGTTTCCAAACCAAGTAAGATTAAAAATGCATTAAATGGCGAAATGCAAGCACCTATATCTCTTAATAATTGCAATCTTGCTTTGGCTGTAAAAACTCCGGAATTTTTAAATTTTTTAATGTAAGATAAGCCGTGATAAGATTTATCAAAACTAAATTCATTATTAAATTTCAAAGTACTCCAATCAAAATCCCCTTTTTCTACAATTGCACCACCGATGCTCGTACCATTTCCGCTTATAAATTTTGTTAGAGAATATACAATAATATCCGCTCCAAAATCAAACGGATTAAATATTATTGGGCTTACAGTATTATCTACTATAAGGGGTATATTGTTGTTATGCGCCATTGCGGATAATCTAATAAAATCAGCTATTTTATTTGTAGGATTTCCAATTGATTCAATATATACAGCTTTAGTGTGATTGTCTATAAGCTTTTCAAAATCAGTAATATTGTTTGTTTGTGCAAATCTTGTTTCGATACCTATTCTTTTTAAAGTATATTTAAATAAATTATAAGTGCCTCCATAAAGATATTTACTGCTTACAATATTATCCTTAAAAGATGCCAAATTTAAAATAGAATACAAAATAGCCGCCTGTCCTGATGAAACAACAAGTGCGCTTTTTGCATTATGCATAGCTGCAAGTCTCTCTTCTAGAACTCCTACCGTAGGATTATTGATTCTAGTGTAAATATTGCCTTGTCTATTAAGCGTAAATAAATCATAGGCATCTTTAATAGAATCAAACCTATAAGACGAAGTTTGATAGATTGGTATAGCCTGAGACTTATTATTATCAGGTTTGTAACCATAGTGTAGCAAAATTGTTTCTGTTTTCACTTAAGCCTCCAAATAGTTATTTATATACTAACTTATTAGTAGCACTTTAATTTTTATTTGTCAATAGGAATTATTCAATATGAAAAAATAAATTTTCTTACATAGTTTAATATTTATTCTTACAAATAAATTAATAAACTCTGATTTAAAAAAAATCTAAAAGTTTTATGATATTAAAAATTTTATTTAAGGAGGTAAGTTATGTCAAAAAACTTACAGTTTAACAATTTCTTATTATTCATACTAATCTTTACTGTAAGTACTTTAAGCTTTACGCAAAAAGCTAAAGCTATCCCGTCATTTTCAAGACAAACAGGCTTGTCGTGTGATGTATGTCACACCGTATTTCCACATTTAACACCTTTTGGTAGAGATTTTAAGCTCCATGGTTATACTTATGATTATTCTAAATTAATTAAGTTCTCAAGAAATCAGTACAAACAACAGGCAAAAGAGGAAGGGTTTTTGCCAAATTTAGCTGTAAACCAAATTCCAATGCTTTCTTTGCGTGTTAAATCAGAATATTCGCATAGAAAAGGTGGATCAAATGTACCAAGTAAAACAAAATTTAATTGGGTTAAAGGTTCAAGTTTGTATTTTGCTGGTGAAATAGCACCAAATATAGGTACATTTACAGAACTAACTGGCATTAATGATGAAGGTGGGTCATTGACACTGGGCGGTTTTGATTTGGCATTGGTTGGTCCAAATGAAAAACTAGGACCATATAACCTAACATTTGGCTTAAGAGGTGAAGATATGGTTGGATTTAGTGATCCAACAAATTCTGTTGGCAACTGGGGTGCCCTGTTGCATGGGTTTTTAGGTGGAATAAGCTCAAGAAATAGGTTTTTTGAAGCGTTTGCTCCTAGTCCTTTAGAAGGTGGCGAAATTTACGCAATGCTTGGCGGATTTACTCATGGAGGACTATATGCAGCTTTTGGCCTATATCACCCAACAAGTGGTCAAGTAGGCAAAACTTCACCATCTTATGTTGTTTTAAACGATCCAGGATCAGCTTCAGCTACATTTGATGGAACATCTAATGTAGACGAATATGGAAGATTAGCATATTTTTTTCCAGAATTTGATCATATTTATACCGAAATTGGAACATTTGGATATTTTGGTCATGAAAACATGAATGCAGCTGAAGCGCCAGGCAATGGAGAGTACTTAGATAGCGTCAGAGAATACGGTATAGATGGTCAATTGCAATATATAGATTCGCATAATCTTTTTGAAATATTTGCCTCTTTCATACATGACAGAAATGGAACTTTTTACGGACACGATATTTATAACGGACAATTAATTAACGGATCGGCGGTGGCTGCAAATAACTTTAGCATAAATGCAGATTATTACTACAATAGAACATATGGAATATATGCAAAATATACTTATCAGCATTCATCTGAGTTAAAAGATTTAAATGCATCTGGCGAAGCAATAGGTTTATCATGGTATCCATACCAGAATGTAAATCTGCGACTTGAAGAAGATATTTACAATAAAGATAATCCAGATGTTGCAGCTACGGGTGGTAACGCCTCAGACTATGATACAACAAGAGTATTACTTCAATATGCTTTTTAAACTCCTTTTTTATGCTTAGCCTGCCTCCTTATAAATTACAACCCTCAAGACTAACTTGAGGGTTGTAAAAAAAATTCCTACAAAAAATCTATTTTTTCTGATTTAAAAATTCCAAAAAAAGCATATTTTGTAATTTAAGTTACTTGAGGAGGTGCTTATTATGAAAAAGTATTTTTTTTGTTTAGCAGCACTAATTTTAGCAACACCAGTTTCTTCATATGCGGCAAACGTGCAACATGGAAGGCAATTATTTGAATCTATATGTGCACCATGTCATGGCAGTAATGCGCAAGGCAATGTAGGCCCAAACATAGTTGGTCAATCAGTAAAAAAAATTGAATGGGCTCTTAACAATGTAGGCATGATGAAACCAGTAAAATCATCAAATCCACAATTGAGCAATGTGCAAAATATAGAAGATATATCTGCATTTTTGCATACGCTTAAAAAATGAGGGCTATATGAAATACAAATTTGTATTAGCTATTTTGTCATGTGCCACAATATCTTCGTGTAGTGGAGCTGTGGAAAATGGACTCGTATATCCTCATACCAATTCTCCTTATTTATTTCAAAAAAATAAAGAAAAAACTGCTCAAGAAATCAAACAGCAGTATCAATCAAAAACAACTCCAGTAAATTTAGATAGCGTTTCCACTACACATATACAAACGCATTTAATAAGAGAAAAAGCAATAATCAATGCACCATTTGATATGGTTTGGCAAGCATTGCTAAAATTCTGTGAACTCAATAATTACCATATTGAAAAATCCAGTATGAAAGAAGGATTTTTAAAAGTTGATATCTCTTCTAATGTGGCTCAATACTATTCAACCAGCCTACCCTCCCAAATTTCTAAATACACGATAGATAAACCTGCACTTAGCGGTATTGTGGCATGGAATTTTTATATGGTAATATTTGCTACAAACATAAAAGACAAAACATTATTGGAATTTATACCAAAATATTATATAATTACTTCAAAAATCCACAATGCTGAATATATGTTAGCATCAAACGGTTATTTTGAAAACAAATGCATAAATTTTATTAAAAAGGAAATTGCATCTTATTAGGTTTTATGAACAAAAAACATAAAATATCTTTATTTTATAAAGTTATATTTTTAAACTTAGTTTTTATTTTATTTTTTAGTGTTGGTCTGGTTCTATTTGAATACTGCAAATTTCAAACTAAATATTACAAACTTTTTGAAAGTTTTGGAAAAAGAAAAGCTCAAGAGTTAAAAATAGAACTTTCTAATCCAATTAATCAAAACAATACAGAAAGAATTCAAAAAATTCTTAATGCAACGATTATAGGAAGTCCGTTTATACAAGTTGCTTGCGTAAAAACTAAAACAAATGATATATTATGCAACAAAAATGAATATAAAAATTTATTTTATGAAAATGATAAAAAAATAGTTAAATTAGACAATACACGACTATTTCTTACCAAAACGCCCATTAATAATTTATCTAGTATACTAATAGGCGTATCGTTGAAAGATGCCGATATATTTTTTTTAAATTTTTTAAAGAAAATTATACTTCTTTTTTTGTTTGGCGGCTTTGTATTGATTTTAATATCCATACTA
>NZ_JAGDWY010000067.1:9004-13478 GCF_023256235.1 Desulfurella sp. | reverse complement strand
CAAAAACGCGAAGAAGAAATTAAAAAGCAACAAAACATAATTTCTAATCTAATAAAAAGACTAATTAGCATACAGGAAGAAGAAAAGAAAAAAATTGCTCAAGAATTGCATGACCAACTTTCGCAAACCTTGGTGTACATAAAACTCCAACTCGATATACTAAGGAGAAACATAGGTAATTATAATGAAATTAATTCTTTGAGCAATTTAATATCGAACGAATTATCAAATATTCATAATATATGTTTTAATTTAAGACCAGTTGCTTTAGATACATTAGGTCTTGCTTCTGCACTAAAAAATTTTGTTAATAATTTACAAAAAAATATTAATTTTAAAATCCATTTAGATATTTCAGGACTTGATATATCGAAATTAAACAACGAAATTTCAACATGTATCTTTAGAGTTGTACAGGAAGCCACTATAAACTCAATAAAACATTCAAAACCAAAAAATATTTATATACATTTAATCTCAAACAATACTCACATAAATGGCTATGTTAAGGATGATGGCATAGGTTTTGAAATCAATGATATAGACACTAATAAACATTTTGGGCTCATGATGATGAAAGAAAGATGCAGTATTTTGAATGGAAAATTAAATATTGATTCGAAAATTAACAGTGGAAGTATCGTATCGTTTGAGGTGCCAGTATGAAGCCAATATCTATTTTAATTATTGATGATCATAAAATTCTTCTTGCTGGATTACACAGTCTGCTATCTTCTTATAAAGAAATAGATGTAGTTGGACTGGCTTCATCAATAAATGAAGCTATTTATATAATAAAAGAAAAAAAACCAAATGTTATTCTCTTAGATATAGCAATAAGCGGAGAAAATGGCCTAAATTTTATTCAACAAATTAAAGAACTTTCCCATTCTTCAAAAATTATAATTTTAACAATGTACGAAGACTATGAGTATTTTAAAGAAGCTATAAACAAAGGAGCTTCTGGTTTTGTGCTAAAAAAATCCATGGATTCGGATTTATTATATGCAATTAAAAAAGTCAATTCAGGTGAAGTATTTGCTGAATCACAATTTATATCTGAAATGATTAGCAATAATGATTCTAAAAATATCTCAATTGAAAAACAATTATGGGACAAATTGAGTGATAGGGAAAAAGAAGTCATGGTTGATTTTGCTAGAGGCTTTACAAATCGTGAAATAGCTTTTAAATACTATATTAGTGAAAAAACCGTTTCTACTTATAAAACACGAGCTTTAGAAAAATTAAATATAGAAAACAAATCAGACTTTATTAAACTGGCATTAAAAATAGGAATTCTAAAAAATTAAGGTTTATTTAATGAAATTACTATTTTCAATAACAAGCTTTTCCTATTTGTTCACTGCGCTTTTTATGTTTATTTCTATTTCATTCAAATCACAAAAATTTCAAAATATTGCAAAATTCTTATTTTTATTTTCTTTCCTTGAGAATTTAACCTATTTTTTTTATAGATGGAATAAAGCAGGTCATATTCCTGTAACAGATGCTTTTACTTCTTTTGTTTTTTTTGCTTTATGTGTTGGCTTATTTCAGGTACTGTTTTTAAAAAAGAGTAAAAGCTTTATTGTTCTTTTTTCATCAATTTTAATAAGTTTTACACTATTTGGATTGTCTATTGCTGGTTTTAGCGAAAATATTGAACCATTGATTCCTGCACTTAAAAGTAACTGGCTTGCAATACACGTTATCACATCTTTTCTTGCATATGCTGCTTTTTCAATGAATTTTCTAATTGGTACATACATACTATATACTTCAAAATTAAAAAGCGATTATATAACAGGTTCTTTATCTTTTAGCATATTGGTAGCCGGTTTACTTACATCTATTTTAGCAAATTTACTTAGATATAATATTGTAATCCTAGGAATTGTAATTTTTATAATAACATTTATTGTATTTATATACTTTCACAAGCCATTTAAAAATATTTCCAAAGATTTACTGGTAAAACCAGTTTATATTGGCTTTCCTCTATTAACAACAGGCATTATTACAGGTTCAATCTGGGCTAAATACGCCTGGGGTGGATATTGGAGCTGGGATCCAAAAGAAATATGGAGTTTAATTACATGGATAGTTTATCTTATCTATATTCACTATAACATAAAAAACAAAAGTATCCGTTTTTTATCATATCTTGCTTTAGTCGGTTTTGTTTCAATTATGATTACATATCTGGGTGTAAACTTTATTATGCCAGGTCTTCATAGTTATGCGTCTAAATAAAATCTTTGTTTTTTTAAAATCTTTGAATCTCACAATATTTTTACTGGTTTGTATAGCTTTGATGGTTGCTATATCAAGTTTTCAATCTATCTATCCAGCTTTTTTAAAATCAATCGGTCTGTATAATATTTATTATTCTTCTTATTTTAAATTCGTAATCATTTTGTTTATAATCAACCTTGTTAGCTGTACTATAAGTCTCATTCCAAAAACAAAAAAACTATTTGAGCCTCCAATTAAAGCACAAAAAAGCTTCAGATTTAATGATGTTGAAGACAAAAAAAAGCAATTAAAATTACTACTAAAAAGAAAAAAATTGCTATTTTATGAAAAAAACAATGTAATACTTGTTCACAAATACCCAATAAGAAAATTTGCCGTTTATTTTATACATTTATCCATACTAATAATCGCTATTGGGGCATTAATAACAAACTTTTTTGGATTTAGAGGTATGTTGGTATTAAAAAAAGACAAACCTACAAATACGGTTTATTTTGTCAATTCAAGCACTACTACATTGCCTTTCAGTATAGAAAGCAAAAATTTCACTATAAAATACTACAAAAAAGGAAGCGTGCCAAAAGAATATAAAACAACAGGTTTGATTTTAGATAACAGTAAAAAGATACCATTTAATATATATGTAAACCATCCTTTTAAATACCATGGAATTTGGTTTTATCAATCAAGCTACATGCCCGAGAAATCTAAAACTTTCATTAGTATAAAAGTTAACAACAGGACAAATAAACTATATATAAATAAACCTGAAAAAATTGGAAATATGGTTTTGTATCTAAAAGATTTACAGTATTATAATTCAAAGTTTGTAGCAAATCTGTATGTTTTTACCCCAAAAGGTTATGCTAACGGATGGCTTTTTGAAAATCAATCAGTCAATGTTGCAGGAACCAATATTAGTTTTCTAAACGTTTACGAAACTTTTATAAGTTTAATTTCAGCATCAAAAGATCCAGGTAGTCCAATAATACTATCTGGATTCATACTTCTTGGTTTATCTTCTTTTTTGGTTCTTTTACCCTATAAAAGAAAAACTTATTCTGTTTTAAAAAAGTAAGTTTTTTTATTACACTGACATTTCGTATTGTAGGTAAAGTTTAACTTTATTATTCAATAATTTCCTATTTTAAAACAATTTTAAAACATTTATATTATTTTCAAAACAAGGAGGTTAGAATGAAAAGATACGTTAACATTTCTATGATTTTTTTCATAATTGGCATTGTTTTAATTAGTTTTATAACATATGAAATATTACTCAAACAAAAGCATCCTAAAGTAAATATGACGGTACTTGGCACAAAATATACGAATCATTTTTTTGATGAAAAAACAAAAATTAATATATTCTGGAAAATTAATAAAAATAAAATCCATTTTGCGCTTGTATCTCCTGGTAAGGGTTGGGTTGGTATTGGTTTTAATCCAAAAGGTCCTGTAATGAATGGTGCCGATATTTTTATGGGTTTTGTTAAAAATGGAAAAACTTATATAAATGAAGAATATGCAAACACACCATATTCTCATGAGCCTATAACACAAGCAGGTGGCAAAGATTGCATTTTATCATACAAAGGTGAATCAACACCTGATGGAACTATTTTGAGCTTTGAAAGAAATTTAAAATCTTGCGGATTGCACGACAAAACCATAGCAAACAAAGATATGACTGTAATGCTTGCTTATTCTAATGGTAAAAATTTTACAAAATATCATGGTCCAAATCATAATGAAGTCCATATAAATTTCTTTAAAAATACAAAAAAGCAAAAATCTTACATGATTACGTCGCATCTTTCTTCGTACCAGATAGGTTTAATAGCATGGGCATTGCTGTTTATACTTGCAGGAATAATTGGTTTTGCATCATCTTTTGTTGAAAAAGACGTAAATCATGTAATATTTATTAAAAAAAATACTGCAGGAATGTTTCCTTTTTTATTAATATTTTTTTTAAGCGCAGGAGAACTTGCATGCGCAATCTGGCTTATTGTGGAGTTGTATTCAAATGCCATTAACTCTTTAATTGGTATAATAACGGGATTCAATTTCATTTTAATGGCGTTAATTGTTTTATTTTATAGAAAATTTTATATAGACGACGAAATTATAGCGCAAGATATAAACGATGAAATTCCGTGGTAAGGAGGGATCACAATGGATGAAAAACAAATAATAAATCAAGAAAATCAAG
>NZ_JAGDWY010000067.1:2473-8994 GCF_023256235.1 Desulfurella sp. | reverse complement strand
AAGAAAAATATTAAAGGCAAGTATGGGTATTGCTGGTATAAGTTTGCTTGGAGCTACGCTAAGTTTTTTTGGCACAATAAAACCCCAAAGCTCTAAGGCAAATGAAAGAAAACCTATAACACCTGGCGATAAACTTGTTTATGCGATGGGACCCAAAAAAGGTCAAACAATTACTCAAGAGTCTCTAAAATTAGACAAAGGCGCATTAGCCTTTCCTTTAGGTAAAGAAGAACACCTAAATTTAATTATGATAATACATGAAGAACAAGCTGAGTTTAAACCACCTACACATTTAAATTGGGTTATAAACGGCATTGTGGCATACAGTGCTATATGCACGCATATGGGTTGCACAGTTGACTGGCATCCGAAATCTCAAAAACCAGCTCCCTACCCTCACATATTCTGCCCATGCCATCAGAGTATGTACAATATATTTGAAGGTGCTAAAGTTGTCTCTGGTCCGGCTCCAAGACCACTGCCGCAATTACCAATAAAACTTAATCCTAATAATGAAATTGTAGCTGATGGTGATTTTGATGGTCCAGTTGGACCTATGGTTTAGGGGGATAAAATGTATAAATGGCTAAATGAAAGATTAGATCTTGATAGATTCAATAAAAAATTTTTAAGAAAAGCTTTTCCCGTACATCCAACTTACTTTTTTGGAGAAATCGCACTGTTTAGTTTTATTATTCTTGTTATTACGGGTATATATTTATTGTTCGGCTATGAGGCTTCATCAAAATTAGTAGAAGTAGGAAGCCAAAAACTGCCTGCTGCTTATGCTAGCATACTTGCAATCAATGCTCAACCTCTCGGCATGATAATCCGATACGTACATCATTTTGCTGCCCATTTATTTTTAGCTTCCATCATGCTTCACCTGTTAAGGGTATACTTTTCTGGATCATATAAAAAACCTAGAGAAATTAACTGGTGGATTGGACTTTTGCTTTTAGGCTCAGCTATATTTGCTTCATTTAGTGGATATTTATTACCATACGATGCTTTTTCTGTGACAGCTACAAATATTGGCTATTATTTAGCTTCCCAAATCCCATGGATAGGACATTCTCTGGCAAATTTTGTTTTCAATGGTGCATTTCCATCTCCTGGCGTTTTACCAAGATTTTTTGCATATCATGTTGTTATTATGCCTCTTATTATATCACTATTGCTTGGAGCTCATTTGATTATAATGGTAAAACAGAAACATACACAACCAAAAGAAAACAAAAAAGATTATGAAGGTTCAATTTTAGGTATACCTCTTTGGCCACAACAAACCACACTTATGATATTTTTATTCTTAATAACATTTGGGTTCTTATTTATTATTGCTTCTTTCTATCCAGTACATCCATCGCAATATTTTGGACCTCCAACAAATTCTACACCTATGGTAAAACCAGATTGGTATTTTTTATGGATATATGGATTATTGAAAATTATACCAAATACATTTGTAATTCATCTTTCAAAAAGTGCTGTAATTGATCCAGAATCAATAGGTGGAATTATAATACCTTCAATAATTATGCTTTTTATTGTTCTGGTACCTATATTGTCTAAATCAAATCAGCCAACCTATTATATGGAAACTCCAAAAAGTCATCCTGTAAGATTTGCATTTGGTATCGCTTTTATTTCTTTTTTTATAACATTATCAGTTGTTGCATATCAGGAAAATATTGGATTAAGTATTTCTTTTTCAAGAATTTTAGCATTTTTAATTCCAGTATTATCCTGGATTATATCATATGCCCTGGCAAAAAATAAAAAAACGTCAAAAGGATAATACTTTATAAATTGTTTGGCTTATAATCTAGCCAAACAATTTATATTTCTGCAATATTTTTATTTACAAATTCTTATTAAATTTATATTCTTGCTTGATAATTAATTCATAAGGTGTATTTTAATAAAACAATAATCATTTACGAAAATTTCCAAAAAGGAGGCATTGGAATGAAAAATTTGGATTTAACAGGAAAAGTAGCAATTGTTACTGGCGCATCAAGAGGTATTGGAGCCAGTTGTGCCAAAATCCTTGGTAGTTTTGGTGCAAATGTTGTCGTAAATTATTTCAATTCAGAGCAAAAAGCACAAGAAGTAGTTAATTACATTAAAGATAATGGTGGAAATGCCATATCATTTCGTGCAGACGTAAGAAATTTTGAAAGTGTAAATGAAATGGTAAAAACAACATTGGAAAAATTTGGTTCAATTGATATATTAATCAATAATGCAAATATAAATTTTCCAATAAAACCATTTTTAGAGCTTGATTATAAATCCATAGAAGAAAAAATCGTTGGCGAAACAAAAGCTTTTTATAATTGCACAAAAGCTGTGGTTACCCATATGATAAACCAGAAGTATGGAAAGCTAATATATATATCAAGTTCGCTTTCAAGACAAACTGCTTTTGGTTTTTTTGCTCATGCAGGAGCAAAAAGTGCTGTTGATGCTATGGCAAAAACGCTTGCTTTAGAGCTTGGAATCTATGGTATTAGGGTAAATGTAGTTGGACCAGGTTTAACAAATACAGATGCTACTTTTAATCAACCCAAAGAACAAAAGGAGATGATTGCTAATTTTACACCTCTAAAACGCATAGGCGAACCAATTGATGTAGCAAAAGTTGTACTTTTTTTAGCAAGCGATTTATCCGATTACATGAGTGGTCAGTATCTGCCTGTAAATGGTGGCAGTTTTATGATTTAATAATCTTATAATAAATAAATTTTATTTGTATAAGACATTTACATAGCTTATGGTACAGCTTTATTAATTATTTTAATAATAAATATAAGATTCTTAAATTTGACTAATTTTAACAAGAGGATTAAATTTTGTATGCATTTAAAAGTTGCATTGCTGGAAAATTTTAAAGATAAATTTTATTTAAAGGAAAAGGAGGTAGTTCATGGAAGAAAAGGTAGATGTATTAACAATCGGCGCAGGCGCTGGTGCTTACCCGGCAGCATTCAGGCTTGCAAAGGCAGGCAAAAGAGTAATTATGGTTGACGAAAAGGGCGTTATGAGCGGTAATTGTTTGGCAGAAGGGTGCGTGCCATCAAAATCTATAAGACAAGCAGCTTCATTTTACAGGTATTTCAAAAAATCTCATCAGTTTGGAATCTTTGCAAAAGATATAGTATGCGACTATAAAAAGGTTATTGAGTACAAAAATGGTGTTCAAAATCTAAGATACACTCAACATGCCCAGGAGCTCGAGGAAGCCAAACCAAATCTTGCCCTTATAAAAGGCACAGCTGAATTTTTAGATGAACATAGAATTAAAGTTTTAACTGGTGAAGGTGAAAAAGTATACTATGCAGATTATATTATTATAGCAAGTGGCGCAAAACCATTTATTTTACCTATTGAAGGTAGTCAGTATTGTGTAACAAGCACCGATATATACAAATTAAATCCACCAATAGATTATTTGCCAAAATCAATCATCATACTTGGGGCAGGCTACATTAGCCTTGAAACTGCAACAATATTTAATGAGCTTGGATCTAAAGTTACAGTAATTCAAAGAAGCAACAGGGTATTAACAGAAATGGATGAAACATTTGCAAAAAAATTATACAGCATGTTTGATCCCAACATAGATATAAGGCTTGGAACAAAACTTATAAAAATTCAAAAAAATGTAAACGATTACAGTGTTTTCTACGAACAAAACGGTCAACAAATGCAAGCAAGGGCAGATTTAGTAATGATGGCATTTGGCAGAGTACCTGTAATACCAAAAGGGGCTGAAAATTTAGGCTTAAAGATAACAAAAAAAGGTATAGAATCAAGCCCAAGTATGCAAACAAACATAAAGCACATTTACTCAAGCGGTGATATCAATGGTAAATCAATGCTATTCCACTCAGCCACAAGACAATCTTTAGTTGCAGCAAACAACATTTTAGCAAATAATACACCTATTGATTATATGGATTACTCGTGTGTTCCAAATTCTGTATTCACATTTCCAGAAGCTGCATTTGTAGGCATTTTACCAGATCAGGCAAAAACAATGGGAATTGACATATTAGAGACTAGCTTTGATTTGTCATTTGATGCTAAGGCTCAGATATTAACAGAAAACAAAGGAGAAATCAGACAATTCTATGACGCAAAATCATTAAAGCTTATAGGCGCATGGATAATAGGCGAAGATGCCAGTACTTTAATTGGAGAACTGGGTGTTTTAATTCAACAGGGTGCAAAATTAAAAGATGTTGCAGAATATGCCAATCAGCATCCATCAACAGCAGAAGGCATATCAAAAGCAGCAAGAAAATTACTTTAAAAGGAGGTTTCATATGGAAAAAATTGATGTGGTAAAACTTGTTAATCAAGATGCAAGGGAACTGGAAAATACAATGAAAAATATATTTGAAAAGCTTTTGTCCATGACAGATGAAGAAAAATTTAAAAACTTAAAAGAACTAATTATAGAAGTTTCAAAAAAAGCAACAGATGATGAGTATGTAAAACTTTGCAAAACAAACTTAAAGTTAGCTTCAAACCTAGATAAAGACACATTAAAAGCCTTTTTAAAACTTAGAATGAGTGTTTCTAATTCTTTACCAGAAGAATTGGCAAAAAAAGATGCAATGCTACTTAAAAAAGCTCTTGAAGAAAGCGAAGAAACAATAAGAAAAAAAATTCAAGCAGCAATGTAAAAATGACATACCCAAAAGTTTATGTATCAGATATTAAACTAAATGAATTTGAAATACTTTCTGGTATAGAAATAGATGGAGTAGGTATAAAAATAAATATATCAAAATTAGAAGAATTAAAGTCAACACTAAAGCAATTCAGTGTAGAAAAAATTTTTATAACGCAAGTGGCAGATTTTAAATTAATAGAAGCCCTGATAGATACTTTAGGTAAAGAAATTACGCTCCAGATTCAAGATACCTCTTTATCAATAAATACATTGGCTTTAATTAAAAAAAATTTTGAAAATATTAAAATTATTGCTCCTGTTAATGTAAATTTCGAAGATGCGCTGGATAAAGCTACAAAATTGGATGAAATAGTTGATTGTATATTTGTTTTCGCACAACACAAAGAAAAATCAAAACTCACAGAAAACTGGCAAAAGGCAGCCATTATAAACCTAAAAACACAAAAACCAATTATACTTGCTGGTAGACTGAACGCAGACAACATTCATCAGGCAATAAAGATCGTTAAGCCATTTGCGGTATCTGTTATATCGGGTGTCAAAAACGATGGCAATGTGTCTTGTGACAAACTAGTTAATTTTTTAAAAAACACAAAAAGAATGGAGGCATAAGATGTATCCTAAGCTTTATGTACTTTCAAGTGGTATACAGACAATTAAAAAACAAAAACTTCTATCAACTGCAGATAAAACTCAAGATATTGATATTCCTGTTCCTTATTTTTTGGTCGATTTAGGAAATGATAAAGTACTTATTGACACAGGTATTTCTTTTGAATCAAAATCAAACATAGCTCAGGTTCAAAATAAAACAGAAACCCCAAAAGAAGCACTTTCAAAATTAGGCATAGATACAAATAGCATAACCTATATTATCCAAACACACCTGCACTTTGATCATGCAGCAAATACAAAGCAATTTCCAAGAGCAAAAGTTATTGTGCAACTTGAAGAATTAAAAGCTGCCAATTTTTACGATAAAAATTTAGAGCATGGTTATGTGGATGAGGATATCAAAAACCCAAATATAAATTGGCAACCAATTGTAGGCATGAAAAATTTATTTGATGGCAACATATTTATTTTACCAACACCAGGTCATACGCCAGGTCATCAAAGTGTTGTAGTAAAACTAAACAACTATGGACCGGTAATTATAGCTGGCGATGTAGCACCACTAAAAGAAAATATTGAAAATAACACAGCGCCTGGTGTAGCATCTAACTCAAAAGATGCATATTATTCGATTCTGTCTTTAAAAGAATTTGCCAGTTTTTTGAAAGCAAAAATATGGTATGGTCATGATCCAGAATTTTTCAATAAAATAAAATTAGCACCACAATACTACGATTAATAGTTTATTTTTTCAACATTATTGATAATTTTACTAATTTGGGTATTACCATTAAATGTGGAAAGTTTTAAAACGTATCTTTTTAGATGTGCAAGAAAACTATCAAAGTTTTCTTGCCATTGTTTTTTTGTTGGATCATTAATTTGATTTTTAATATATCGGAAATAACTTATGTTAAAAAGATACAATGGCAAGTCTTTGAAGTCTTTGTATTTTTGTGCGTTTTTGATTGCTTTTTTTTCAAAAAACAAAGCTTTTGATATTTTATTATCAAAAAAATAAGTGTATGCTAAATCGTTAAAAACCAATGAACGATAATCTTTACTACTTGTTTTTAAAGATTTGTGAAAATAAAAAATTGACTTTGAAAACAATTTATGAATCAAGTGTAAAGCTACCATATCATTCATAGAAACATATAAATTTAAGTTATGAATATCCGGTGTATTTAAAAAAACA
>NZ_JAGDWY010000067.1:1660-2463 GCF_023256235.1 Desulfurella sp. | reverse complement strand
ATATATGTATTACTTTTTATATAAAATAAGCAAGAGAAATATAATAAAGAAATTTATTTTGCAAATAAAGATTCAAATAAGCAATTGCCATATACCTATAAATTTTTCCTTTGTAAGATAAATTGGATGGTAATTGTTGAGCTTTTTTAAAAAAATTTATCGCGGTTTTTGGGTGATTTAAATTTAAATAAATCCTGCCTAAGTAAAAAAAACCATCTATACTGTTGGCTTTAGCTTCTTGTTCGCAACTTTTTGTGGCCAAATCAATGTTTTTATTGTCAAATTGAACCTTACAAATATCTATAGTATTACCATAAACAATACTGTATATACTAAATAAAAAAAATATATTAAAAAAGGAACTTGACAGCATAAAATCTGTGTCATTCCCTCAAGAACTGTTGGTAGTTGACCATTTAAATTCTGAAATTTATGAAGTGGTGAGCAACCTCAAAACCTATTTTGGATTATCAATCCAGCCTGGAAAGCTAACAGTTGATGAAGCTTTAAAATTAGTCCAAAAGCTTGATATTGAAAGAATACTAATTAATTCTGATTCAAGCACGGAACCTAGTCAGCCCACCTGGCCGGCGTTACTTTTGAGTAAATTGGAAAACAGTGGATTGACTGAATTAGCAAGGAAGATAGCCTTTGAAAATCCAATCAGATTTTACAGAATTTAAACCCATAGAGAGAAGCTACTATCTTAGGGAAACCGTGGATGTTGCCAGAGATTTACTGGGACAGCTTCTGGTCAGAGTGGTCGACGAAAACCTTATTGTAGTTAGAATAACTGAAGTTGA
>NZ_JAGDWY010000067.1:0-1650 GCF_023256235.1 Desulfurella sp. | reverse complement strand
GCCCCTGCAAGCCATGCTTTTAGAGGAAAAAGGGGGAGGGCTAAGATAATGTTTGAAACCGTTGGCGTTGCTTATGTTTACTTATCATATGGCATTCACTACTGCCTGAATGTTGTGGCAAAATCACCCCAGCAGGAAGCTGGAGCAGTCCTAATAAGAAGCGGCGAACCCATACTGGGATATGAATTTATGAAAAAATTTCACAATAAAGACGAGTGTAAAATTTCAAGTGGCCCTGGAAATTTCACTAGGGCATTAAATATAGATTCAAGGTATAACGGGCATGACCTTACAGATAAAAACGATCTGTATATATCTGGGGGCTGGTTAAATAAAAATGAAAAAATTCTGCAGAGCAGGAGGATAGGGATTTCAAACGGTACAGATAAGCCTTGGAGATTTTTGATATCAAACAACTGCACTGTTTCAAAAAAACCATAATTGATATTTATTCATTTAAACGGTATCCTGTAAACTGACCCGCAATTTTTACATCTAAATATTAGCCTGCCCCTTCTGACCCTGATGGTCTTGCTATACAGAGGCGGTGAATATGCCTTGCACTTTTTACAGAAGAGCAGCTTTAAATCATAAGATTGCTTCATACGAAACTTCAATGCAATCCTTTTTGCCAGATCTGCCTGTTTTTGAGAAAGGCAACTCCCGGGATTACGGTAAGCACTGTTGACAAGAAATTTTACTGATTCAGCTGCTGCCTTCATCCTTTACCCATCCATACCCTCCTTTATCAATTTTATCAGCCAGCGTTGAATCGCCTGACGCTGCAACCTTGCCGTTGACTAGGACATATACTGCGTCAGGTTTTACGTATCTTAGGATTCTAGAATAATGGGTGACCATGATAACTGTGTTCCCAGTTTTAGCGTGAACTTTATTGATGGCCGATGAAATTAGCTCCAATGAATCTACGTCAAGCCCTGAATCTATTTCATCAAGAATTGCGAACTTGGGCTGCAGTACTGCCATTTGAATTATTTCGAGCTTTTTCCTTTCACCGCCTGAGAGCCCTTCATTTAGATTGCGGGATAGCAACAAATCGTCGATTCCAAGTTCGGACAATTTTTGTTTAACCATTCTGTTAAAAACGTATGTGCTTAGATTTTGCCCCGTGATGGCGTTATATGCAGTTTTTATGAAGGAGAAGCTTGGAACCCCTGGAACTTCGACTGGAGTTTGAAAGGCCAGAAATATCCCCTTTTTTGCCCTTTGATCTGGAGAAAGGTACGTAATCTCTTCATTATTCATCATTATTTTTCCGCTGTGTATTTTATATACCGGATTCCCCATTATTGTGAAACTTAATGTGCTTTTGCCTGACCCATTAGGCCCCATTATTGCATAAACTTTGCCATCTTCAAAATTAATATTAACGCCATTGAGTATCATTTTATCGTTTATTCCTGCTTTTAGGTCATTAATGCTTAACAATTTAATAAAGTTACAAGCTGTATTGGTTAAAACCTTTCCTGAAAAATTAAAATGACATCCCATTGCGCTAAAGCGCGTGAGCTTCCCATGCCGCTATCCTGAGTTAGTCTGCAGCATGGAACTTGATTAAAAATGTAGCCCGGGGCGGATTCGAACCGCCGTCGCCGGGTATCCCCTCACTCTAGGAGCGATCCAGAGCCC
>NZ_JAGDWY010000066.1:5009-7111 GCF_023256235.1 Desulfurella sp. | reverse complement strand
CCCTTTTATATGCCAAGTGATCACCCTGACTATAAAAAAAGCGATGAGTATTTTATTGAAAAAGTGAAATCTTATATAAACAAAATAAACAAAAACATAAGTGAAAAAGACTTTAAAAGTATAAGGGTTTTTAGATATCGCTACGCACAACCTATATGCGAACCAGGCTATCTCAATAAAATTCCGCCGATAAGTTTTATCAATAATCTCTATATTGCAGATACTTCTTATTATTACCCGGAAGACAGGTCTCTTTCAGAAAGCATAAGACTTGGGAAATATATGGCCGAAAAAGCTATTGGTAAAAAAAAGTGATTAAAGGTTTAATTTCAAAATACAGGCAATTTTATAAGTTTCTTTTATCAGGCGGTATTGCAGCTTTTGCAAATTTCGGCTCAAGATTTTTTTATAGCGAATTCGTAAATTTTGGTTTAGCCGTGGTACTTGCGTATTTGACAGGAATGCTTGTAGCTTTTATACTATTTAGGCTTTTTGTTTTCAAAAAAAGCATACAGCCAATAAAAAAATCAATTTTGTATTTTATCATGGTTAATATTATTGCTCTGATACAGGTTTATATAATAAGTATTGGTTTAGCAGACTATATTTTTCCATATATTAAATTTAACTTCTATCCAGAAGCTGTAGCGCACGCCATAGGTATATCCGTTCCAACATTTGTAAGTTTTATCGGTCATAAAAGATTTTCGTTTAGGGAGGAAAATGCGTAAAAATACTTCCTGTATCTATGATTTTAGCTCTAATAAGTGTTGTTATTTCTGTAAATCTTTTTAATTACTATAATGATGAAAACCACAATAAAGTAGGCATCAAAATATTATTTGTATCACTAATATCCGGAATGATATTGGCTTTGGCTTCTCTCATAAAATTCAATATATTACCTTTTAGTATAGTTTTCTTTATAATTTTTTCTATTTTGATATTTTACAATTTTAAATCAAAAAAATACTTGCTTTTAAGTTTTGTGGGCTTTGCATCGTTTTTTACTTTTTTTATAGTCTTATACTTATTATCGAAGCAAAAAATATACAACTTGATTCCTTTTATAAAAGGATGCTATCAAATAATTAAAGGCTATACTCCTGCTATGTTTCTACATGGAAATCATTTACAAACAATTGTGGCATTTATAATTCTTGCTTATTTTATTTACATAGTAATTAAAGCTTTTAAAAACAAACAAAAGAAAATATTTTCTCAATTTTTACTACTTTTTTTGCTTTTGTTTATTGCGTATAAAGAAGGTTTTACCAGACACGATCCTGGGTTAGTAGGGGGGCATGCTATAATTAGTTTTTTTCCAATTGCCCTAATACTAATAACATTTAGTATGTTAATATTTAGTAATAACAATTTATCGAACAAATACTTGAAACTAATATTTATATTTGCCTTTTGTTTCAACCTGATAGGTGGATTAACAACTTTGATACCAGCTGCAGCACAAAAACAATTTATAAAAGTATTAATCAATTACAAAAACACAAGAACAGCTTTACAACAAATATCAAACGAATCAATACAAAATCAGTTTAACATAAAACCATCAATAATAAAAGCAATAAAAAATACAAGTGTAACCATAATACCATGGAATTTAATGATGGCCCAAGGTTATAATATGAAATTTATACCACAACCCGTGCCTCAGGCTTATCAAGCAAACACTCCATATCTAGACAAACAAAATGCTAACCAATTGATGGGTAATAAAGCACCTCAGAAAATCATTTACACCTTCGAAGATATCGACGGACGGTATCCACTATTTTCAGAGCCTTATACCTTTCAAACAATTTTATCTTGTTATAATACAGAGATATCTGGCAATAACTACAGTCTATTTACCAGAAAAAAGCTATGTTATGATTTACAATTACACAAATTATCAAATATTAAAGCCAATCTTAATAAGTGGATTGACATACCGAAAAATGCAGATTTTATGAATGTATATATAAAACCAACCATATTTAATTCCATAATAAACATTTTATATAAACCTTTCAGTCAACTTAATATTTCTTTTAAACTCGAGGATGGTTCAATTGTTGGTCCCTACAGGTTTATATATGCAG
>NZ_JAGDWY010000066.1:0-4999 GCF_023256235.1 Desulfurella sp. | reverse complement strand
TTGCAAGTGACCATCTTTTTGTAAAATATTATGTGGCAAGTCAAGACAATATTAATCAACTATTAAAAGGGTATAATTTTGGTCTTCTTAAAATTAAGGCTTTTAAAATAACAACCTCTGATATAAATCTCAATTACTCAGATAATTACACTGTTTCTTTTTATAGTTCTAACATTCATTTTAAAAAATTTACCAATCTCCATTTCTTAAATAAATCCACATTATATACCATCGAGTCAATTACGCTAAATAACTCAAAACCTTTATATAATCTCTCATACACTACCCAAACAGCTTCATCTGGAAATATGCCATTTCCTTTATCCAATAACCATAAGGTTGAAATAATGTTGCCAGATGGAATACCGCAGGGAACAATTAATCAAGTATCAATTTTACAAGGTAATTATTTCAATACAGCAAACGGTATTTTAAAAATAAAAGTTTGTAATAACAATAAATGTTCTGAAGGAGAACAATCTCTATTACAATCAAAAGACAACACATTTTTTGCAATTCCTTTAGACAATCCCCTTACAATAAGCAAAGGGCAAGTAATTATTACTATAAAACATACAAACAGCACAAAACCTCTAGCTATATGGTTATACCCAAACTTGATTAATTTCCCACAAATAATAAAAGCAAATGGGAAAGAAATAAATCATAAAGCTGCACAAATAAGTTTCAATTACGAACCATCAAGCAATATAGAAATACCAATAAACAGTAAAAATTCAGACAATTCACTACAAATATCTGGTTGGGCAGTAGATAGCATTGCAAAAAATACCGATAGTGGGGTTGTTGCGGTTATTGATAATAAATATTTTTACCCACTGCAAAGCGGAATTCAACGCCTTGATGTAAGCTCGGCTTTTCATAATCCAAACTATGAGTATTCAGGATTTAGCGGTTCTATACCGTTGGATAAGCTTAATTTTGGACTGCATACTCTAGCCTTGAGGATTATAAATCACGATTATACAGGCTACTATGAGTCAAAACCGATAAAACTAGTTATATACAATTCTCTAAGCAAGGAGCAAAAATGATTGTTACAAATTGGGGCAAATACCCAAAAACAGACGCAGTTATAGAAAGTTTTGATAGTGAACTTAAAGCGAAAGAATTTATAGATTCTCACCAAGCACTTATAACAAGAGGACTTGGCAGATGTTACGGGGATAGTTCTTTGTCTGAAGTAATACTTTCAAGCTTAAATTATAACCACTTTTTAGATTTTGATAAAGAGAGCGGTGTATTGAGATGCGAAGCAGGTATTTCGCTTGCTGAGATTTTGGAAGCTTTTGTAAAGCGTGGCTTTTTTTTGCCTGTAACGCCGGGAACAAAATTTGTTACAGTTGGCGGAGCAATTGCTTCTGATGTGCATGGCAAAAACCACCACAAAGAAAAAAGCTTTGGCTCTCATGTAATTGAAATAAAATTGATGCTTTCTGATGGCTCTATAGTAACTTGCTCAAAAGAAAAAAACAGTGATTTGTTTTTTGCAACAATTGGTGGAATGGGTCTTACCGGTATTATATTAGAAGCTACCTTTAAGCTAAAAAAGATAGAGTCTAGCTATATAAAGCAGGAGACTATAAAGGCATACAACCTTGAAGAAATTATGGAGTATTTTGAACAATCTCAGGATTACACCTACTCTGTGGCTTGGATTGACTGTCTATCAAGCGGGAAAAACTTAGGACGCAGCATACTGATGAGAGGAGAACATGCTTTAGAATATGAGCTAGCTACAACAAACACATTTTCACTAAAGCAAAAAAGAAAGCTTAATGTTCCAATTGATCTTCCAGAGTTTCTACTAAATCCATATAGTGTGAGGGCATTCAATGAGCTTTACTTTTCAAAAGCAAAAAAAGGCCTATCAAAATCAATTATTGACTACGATACATTCTTTTACCCTCTAGATAGCATACATAACTGGAATCGTATATACGGTCCAAAAGGCTTTCTTCAATACCAGTTTGTTTTGCCAAAACAGTCAAGCAAAGAAGGCTTGCAAGTAATACTTACAAAAATTGCCCAAAGCAATCAAGGTTCTTTCTTGGCTGTTTTAAAGTTGTTTGGCAAACAAGACTCTTTAATATCTTTTCCTATGGAAGGCTATACGCTTGCTTTAGATTTTCCTATATCAAAAAATGTCTTTGAGTTGCTTGACTATTTAGATGCAATAGTGCTTGACTATCAAGGCAGGTTTTATTTTACAAAAGATGCAAGACTTAAAAAAGAAGCATTCATAAAAGGATATCCAAATATAGAAAAATTTTTGGAGATAAAAAACACATACGATCCTAAACACAAATTTAGTTCATTGCAGTCAAAAAGAATACTTGGCATATAAGGGAGGCAAAATGAGCCATATATTAGTACTTGGAGCAAAAAGCGACATAGCAAAAGCGCTATCAAGGCAATACGCAAACGCAGGCTATGACTTGTATTTAGCAGCAAGAAACATACTTGAGCTGGAGAAGGATATTCAAGATATGCAGATTAGATACAATGTAAAAATACAGCCAATTGAGTTTGACCTGCTTGATACGCAAAGCCATTTTGATTTCTACAATGCATTAAATCCAAAACCAGTAGGTATTATCTTTGCTATAGGATACCTTGGAGATCAAAAAAAAGCACAAAATGACTTTTTAGAAGCAAAAAAAAGAATAGACACAAACTTTACCTGCGCAGTAAGTATTTTAAATATCATAGCAAATGATTTTGAAAAAAGAGGTAGCGGTTTTATAATAGGTATAAGTTCTGTAGCAGGAGATAGAGGAAGAGCCACAAACTACATATATGGAAGCTCTAAAGCGGCCTTTACAGCATACTTATCTGGTTTAAGAAACAGGTTGTTTAAATCCAATGTAGACGTTCTTACAGTAAAGCCTGGGTTTGTAGACACAAAGATGACAAAAGGCATGAAATTACCAAAAAAACTTACCGCAACACCTCAAGAAGTAGCAAAAGACATATTTGATGCCCAACAACAAAAAAAAGACGTGATATACACCAAAAAAGAATGGTTTTTTATAATGAAAACAATAAATAATTTACCAGAATACATATTTAAAAGGCTAAATTTTTGAACCTTGCACTATTTGATTTTGACGGCACTATATCAACAAAAGACAGTACAATAGAATTTACCAAATATTTAAAAAGCAAAAGAGATTTACTTAAAGGTGCTATTAAATTATTACCACAAATAGTTTTATATAAACTAAACCTATATAATGATCAGGCATTAAAAGAAAGCTTTATAGAGTATTTCTTTCGAGGAATTGACGAAGAATTTTTCAAATCAAAAGCTCAAGACTTTTCGCTAAATATCCTACCAAAATTAATCAGAAGTGTAGCGCTTGATAAAATTAACTGGCACAAAACTCAAAAAGATAGAGTTATTATAATAAGCGCTTCTTTTGAGTGTATACTAAAGCCATGGTGCGATAAAAATAATTTAGAGCTTATTGCTACAAAATTGGAATTTATAAATCATATAGTAACAGGAAAACTGCTTACCAAAAACTGCAAAGGCAAAGAAAAGGTAAACCGTATAAAAGAACTCTTAGACTTAAATGACTACCAGCTTATTTACGCATATGGCGATTCAAGAGGTGATAAAGAAATGCTTAAATTGGCAAATAAAAAGTTTTATAAGATATTCTAGCTCAAAAAACCACTCTTTTCACTTTATTCTAAAATACCTAAAATCGTATAAAGTTGACATACCAGTATGCTATTTGAGAAATGTAAATGTTAATTTAAAAGCATTTCTTAAAATCCAGGGTTTTTAGAATCTGGGTTGGATTTGCTTTACTTTATACGGTTATATTAGTGTAATAATATCAATAATTTGTTAAAAAACAGCAACATCAATCTCTTGAACCGAGTTTTCGTTTACAATGGTTAGTTTACCATCAAACGGCTTCATTTGTTCATTAGCGTTCAGTAGTTCTATGCCGTCATTTTGCCATCTAGAGAAATGTCTATGTTAATTTCGTCGCTTATTTTTATTGTTTCAACTTCCTCAGTTGAATCTCTGAATTTTATGTAGGAAATATTATATTTTGAATCGTAAGTGATTTTCATAATTTAACTTTCTGAAAAGTCCTTAACATAAATCAGCTCTTTTTCTGGATAGTGTTTGAGGTTTCTTGTAAGTATTGTTAGATTATTAACCTTTGCGGTAGCCATTATCAAACAATCAACTGTAGAAAGAGTAAATCCATTTTTTCTATATGTCTGGTACAAAAAAGCACCTTCTTTTGCTATTTTCTCGTCAATATACTCAATCTTTGAGACACTGGAAATTTTTTCTATATCAAAATGTTGGTGTTTAGTTTTAGCACCGCAGTATAGCTCATAAATAGATAATATGCTTATGTGTATAAGCTTAGCTTTTATCAAACGCTCAACTATAGAAGCAGTTTCTGGATAGTTATTAAAAAAATCTATAATACAATCTGTGTCAACTATTACTCCACTCACCAATTTGCCTTCCATTGTCTTTTCTTAACTCATCAACAAATTTAACCGAATCTTCTATATCATTTTGCCACGTGCCTTTTAGATTCAAAGCTTCTTGAATATTCATATTTTCTATATATTCAGACAAAGCTTTTCTCACAATATCACTAAAATTCGCTTTAGGATTTATGCGTTTAATATTCTTGTATATTTTATCATCAATCGTGATTGTTTTTCTTATAAGATTGCCCATAGCATCACCTCTATTATCATACTATTCAATAATACTATAAAAAAATACCAAGTCAATTGAAAATTTAAACGGCTTATAGTTACTCTTATTTTTTGATTATTTATTTTTATATTTGCTTTTTAGCTTAGTTTTTTTAAAAACCATAAAGGTTTACTTTAACCTATCTTTCAACCCCTTACCTGCTTTAAACATAGGAAGCCTGGATTCAGGTATTTGAATTTTTTCTTTGGTTTGCGGGTTTATGCCAACTCTTGC
>NZ_JAGDWY010000065.1 GCF_023256235.1 Desulfurella sp. | reverse complement strand
AAAATATAAGTTGTCGTTATCCTGAAGCGCCAGCAAAGCCAGTCATTCTGAAGAGTCAATTCCCGTCATCCTGAAGCGTAAGCGAAGTCAGTCATCCTGAACGCATGTGAAGGATCTACTTATGAGATTCAAGGTAGTTTAAAATTTGTTATTTGAAAAAAACCACCTTTATTAATCCAATAGATCACAAAACGCTTTAAAACAATTAAAACACTGTACAAAGTAAATTTAATTTTCCTCGTGATAATCATCATCTACATTTATATCCCATATAGCGCTTTTGTCTAATTTGCCACTTAAAATGCAATTAACCGCTTCTTTTGCTGTTAGCATTGAGTGGTCCTGGTTATTGTAGCGGTGCATACCGTTTCTGCCGATTAAAAAAAGATTTTCAAATTTGTTAAAGTAGTTTTTTACCAAATCAAATTTTTCGTAAGTTCCAAAATATGCTGGATAAGCTTTCTTTTGCCTTATAACTGTACCATCTATGAAATCAAATTTTTTGGCAATGCCGATTTTTTCAAGCTCGCCTAAACCAAGCTCAATAAGCTCCTTATTGCTTGCCTGCCACAATTTATCGCCTTCATTGCAAAAATACTCAAGTCCAAGCCAAACTGTATTAATATCTGCTATCATAAAAGGACTCCAATTATTAAAAAGCTGAATTCTACCCATTTTGACATTTGGTTCCTGGACATAAATCCAATTGTCTGGTATCCTGCAAGCACCTGCTTCTTTGCGGTAGTTTTTGCTTTGTATGGCTAATTTTTCATAAAGCAATCCTATGCTTATAAAGTCTCTGTACTGCAAATTTGTAGCTATATTAAACACATCTTCTTCAATTTCTGGTCTTATTCCTAAAGCTAAATCTTTTATAGGCATTGTTGAAACAAAATAATCCGATTTAACCGCATCCACCTCTGAGGTAGTTGTATCTAAAAAAGTTAAAGAATCTATCCTGTCTCCAATTTTTTCAAAATAAAGCGCCTTTGTGTTTAACTTGAGTTTTGCACCGCTATCTATGGCTTTTTGAATAGCCGTTTCCCACAACTGACCTGGTCCAAGTTTTGGATAATCAAACTCTTCTATCAAAGTAGTAGCAGATGCTGAATTTTTTAAAAATAAAGACTTAAACGCATGAAGTATTGCTTTTGATATATCGAGACTTTTTATCCTCTGTGCACCCCATTCTTTACTGATATTTTTGCAAGATACACCCCAAACTTTTTGAGTATAGTCTCTAAAAAAGGTTTCATACAACCCAACGCCAAACCTATTGATAAAAAAATCCTCTAAATTTTTCTCTGGCTTTATAGGATCAATTCGCGCTTTAATGTAGTCTTTTAAAAAGCTAATTCCCCTAAAAAATCCAATATTAAGTGCCGTATTGAAATTTAGTTTCAGCGGGTAATCATAAAATTTTTTCTCAAAGTAAATTCGAGACAATCTATCCCGCTTTAGCATACATTTATCTTTTATATAAGCTTCTTCAAGTGTACATGGCTCTAAAAGTTCCATCCACCATCTTTTTACCCACTCTGATTTTGAAAAAAACCTGTGACCGCCTATGTCAATGCGGTTTTGCTTGTAATTAATTGTTTTTGATATGCCGCCTACCTGAGAGTCTTGCTCTAAAATAAGCACTTTTTTATTATTTCTTGCAAGCTCTAATGCGCATGTTATACCAGCAGGTCCTGCTCCAATTATAACTACATCAAATAATTCTGTCATATTTTTTCCATTTTGTATAAAGCAACAATTTTCTTGCACCAAAATTAAAAACAAAAGAAAAAACTGCAGCTATCATTTTAGCCCAGAAAGGCCCAATAATAAGCCAAAAAAGGCCTGCATAAATTACCGCTTCATTTACTAAAAGTCCGCCAAAGCCAATAATTGCAAAAATTCCAAATTCTATGTGGTATTTTTTTATCTTTCTATAGCTAAATACCCATTTTATAGATAATATGTAGTTTACAAAAAGCCCGGCAATGTAGCCAATAGAAGCAGAAATCAAATAATTATGCATTAATTTGCCAAGCACTAGATATATTGCCATATCAACAGCAAGACTTACACCGCTTGTTATAAGATACTTAATAAACTCAATTTCTAAGTGTTTTACAATCATACAAATATAGATTATCAAACCCGTCTTTTATTCCTGTATGCCAGATAGCTACAGGCTTATAAATCAGTTTTGTTTGACTTACAATAAAACCTAAATTTTTATCAGCAAAACAAAGGTTTAAAATATCTTTTTTATTGTTTTTTACCAGATTTAAGCGTTTTTCAATTAAAAACGCGCTTTTTCTATTGAATAAATCACCAGAACACTGCTGTCTTGAATAAAAACACGGCCTATCAAACAAAATCCACACATATTTTAATTGCCCGTTAAAATATACAGAAGAATCCTCTGGAATGTATTTGTAAAACGGATTATTTGTAGTGTGAGTTTCAATGTACAAATCCCACTTCCCCCTTTGGTCCCAAAGCAAAATAGATAAAACAAACAAACTAAAAATCAAAACATAACCTAAAGCCTTTAATCTTAAAATTAAAATAAACAATATTCCTATAATAAACAGTACAAAAGCTCTATTCAGCATGTATGGATTAGCGTTAAAACCTAAAAAATAATTGAAACTACTAAAATCAATACCAAAAAAACTCACAGCTAAAGCTACAATAGAGCTTGCGCTTACTATATAAAGGAGTTTTTCGTCAATCCTTATACCTTTTGCAAAAGCGTAAAACAAAACCATTGCCAAAGTAAAATAAGCACATCTTTCCATTACAAGCAAATTAAATTGAAAATCTATAGGGTAAAAACTAATCTCATAAAGCCATATAAATCTCTCACATAAAACTAAAATTGTCAAAGTAAAAAGCCAGGTAAAATTTTTTCTTTCAAATAATCTTTTAATATTTTCATCAAAATTCAAATTTGTTTTATAAAAGATTAAGATAGTTATGGCAAGCAAAAAAGCTTCAAAAAATGTAGTGTAATCATTTTCTATTTGATTTAGTAATATACTTATAAAAATAATTGTCAAAATTTTGCCAACATAATTTTTTGTCCACATTTTATAAGTCAAATAAGGCAAAAATGCCATGTCTATTAATTGCAAAACCCAGCTTATTCGCCACAATTGCAGACTTACAGCAAGGACATTTCTTGTCATATCGCCAATTTGTGCTAAACTAAAAAAAACAACACAGGCAACAACTATGCTTTTAAATAAATCTTTTAACTTTTTGTTTTCTACATAAAATATGCCTGCTACAGCTATAAAAAAATTAACAATAAGGCAAAACCAGTTGCCGTTTCTCCACTTGCTTAAAATACAAAAAGGGTTGTGGATGTTTACCAAATGCCACCATGCATTATCGTATGTCAGAAAAAGCTTGTTAAAAGGGTGAATGCCTAAATATGCGCCTATTACAATAAAAATTATGCCTAAAACCAAAGCAATGTAGCCAGATTTGTATTGCTTGCTAAACAAAAACCATAAAATAAACACTGCAGGCAATGCCACCAAAGGATGTATTAATCCAGCCAAAAAACCTAAACCAAATGCTAAAAACCACTTATTGTCCAAACCAAAATACAAAGCAAAAAGACTTAAAGGTTCAGCAAATGAACGTGCTGTAAGAAAGGGCTCCCCATAAGAAAAAATCCCATAGCCACCGTAAAATGGGTTTGCTATAGATAAAACAATTATGCCAAAAAATGCAAAATCAAAATTTGTAAACTTTTTAATAAGCAAAAATACGCTTGTAAAAAAAGCACTTTGTGCGATCAATAGCAAAAAAATGCTTGCAAAATTCAACCCAAAAAGTTTAATAAAAAATGCATAAAAAGGCGAAAAAATAGTGTAGTTGTTTTGAGAGCCAAAAACAAAAAAAGGATCAAGCTTAAGATTTGAGTGAAGCTCTAAAAGTGCTTGACCCATATAAAGTATGCCATCATGCCTTATGCCATTATAGGCATGTGTTAAAATAAATGTTGATACAGCAAGCAAAAGATAAAAAAATTGATCAAGTTTTGTTTTAGTGATTTTTTCCATAATTACATCCTGTCATGCTGATGCGTCCTTTTTTTGTCATTGTAAATGTTTTTTTGTCAATGTAAAGTGTTTTTTGTCATCCTGAAGCGTTTTTTGCCATCCTGAAACGCAATTTTTTGTCATCCTGAGCGTAAGCGAAGTCAGTCATCCTGAAGCGTAAGCGAA
>NZ_JAGDWY010000064.1 GCF_023256235.1 Desulfurella sp. | reverse complement strand
CTAAGAATAAGTGCTCAAGAAGCAAAGTGGATATTGAAGGAAAAGGGGTTTATATAAATAGGGCTTGGGAACCGTTTGGGCCATTCATTATTCTGTGCCAAACCTGAATGAAAATGTCTCTAAAATTCACATTTTCGCATAAAGCGTAATTTCAACTTTCTATAAACTCTTCAATTTTTATATCAGCTTGTTTAAGTATAGCTTTTAAAGTGCCTTCAGGGACATCTCCTGGATGATTTGGAATTGTTGTATATTTGTTTGTTTTTGGATTATACCAGATTTCGTGACTGCCAGCTGCCTGTCTTGCAAACTCAAAACCAAACTTTTTTAATCTTTTTACAACATCTCTATATTTAAAACCAGACAATCTACCCACTACTTATAAACCTACAATAATTGGGATTTGAAGATTGTTGTAAACAATTTCTTCTTCGCTAAAATCTTTATTTTGAAGCTCTATCAATTTTTTAGCTACATCTCTTGCTATTTCAATAGTTTCCTCAATTGTTCTGCCTTGGGCAATAAGACCTTGAATATCATCAGATGTTGCAAGATAAAAACCTTCTGGAAGTTTTTCTATTTTGATATTTATAAGTTTTTCCATAGTTCAACCTCCTTAATTTTAATCTACTGCTTTTAATTCTTATGTCAATTTATTTTTGCAAAAGTGCCTTAAAACTACTTTACAGTTTGTCCATACACGCAATCTAAGGGCTCGTAGAGCTCATCTTCGGACTCATGTAATAAAAACCCATCACCCAACTCTAAATACGCTCAAATTTTGCGTGTATTTAGATGTGGCTTATTTTTTCTACGTTGCAGCAGCCCATTCATCCGCTTCTTTAACTATAGCTGCAACTTTTGATAATTTTACATCAAAATCGAATTTGTGCTGTGTGTACATAATATGCTTTAAATATATTTGATCTTCTAACGATAGAATATTGTAGTCTTGAAAGTATTCATTTAAAAGTTCAACGCCTAAATTTTTATGTCCAAGCATATCTCCTTTGCTTGTGTATTGATATACGAAAGTTTCTCCTGTTTTTGTATAAGCTTTTGTTTTTCCTATATCATGTAGTAAAGCACCCGTAATTGCAAAATCTTGCTCTTTCTGAGAAAGACCCAATGAGCTTTCTAAAGCTTTCCTTGCTGTTTTTATAGTATGTATTATAAGTCCGTGTTTAAAACTATCGTGACTTCTAATAGATGCTGGAAACACACTGAATTTACTTATCAAATTTGCATTTAAAAAAACCTTTTTAATAAATTCATGTAAAGATTCATCTTTAATGAAATCAATTATTTTATGAAGTTCTATTATGTATTGCTTTGCTTTATTAGAAAAATAAACAGTGTCAAATAAGCTTTCAATACAATATGGCATTGTTTCAAACGAGTTTATCTTTAAACTTTTGTCTATTAATACACAATCTATAAGTTTTACATAAGTGTTTTTTGCAATACTACTGTGCTCATTAAAGATAATACCATATCTTACATTTTCTCTTCCAAATAATCTAAGTCTTTTATACATTTTACCGTTTATTGTTGTATGTTTATAAACATCAGAAATAAAAGTAAAGTCTACCATAAAAACACCTCCTGTGTATTCCTATTAATCGGAATACACACATATAATATTCCGTTTATACGGAATGTCAAGTTGAAAAAATTTATTTTTTTATCTATAATAAAAATATGGACATTGGAATTAAATTATCCGCTCAAGCCATAAAACAGATAAAAGATAGGTATTCTACCTATGATTTATCAAAATACCTGAACCACGATTTAGCCTCTAGGCTTCTAAAAGGTGATGCAAACATAACACTTAAGAATTTTGTAAAACTGTGTATACTTATGGACTGGGATATACCACCTCAATTGGAAGTAATACAAAAAAACAATAATACTGATTAGACTATTTGTTTGCTTGTAGGGCCCAGAAAAAACGTTTAAAAAAACCTTTATTTTTTACTTTTTGATACTCTTCTAAAAGTCCTTGTAAACGTCCAACTTCAAACATTGCCTTTGCCAACTTATCTTGTGCTTCGCTTGCAACTTCTACTGGTACAAGCGATTGGCTTGTCATCATAAGTCCATAATTAACTAATTTTGCAAACGTGTCCATATCAGAACTTAAACCTTCCTTGCTTTTAAACTCTTCATACTTTTTTAGAGTATCAGGGGTCATCACAAAACATTTCTGCTTATTTTCTGCCATTTAAAAGCCTCCATGGTATAAAATTGTAAAACATTTTCTATAATTTTATACCATTTTAGTTTAAAATATTATTTTGTCAATAAAAATTAGTACCAACAATTGTATACCATGTTAAAGAATATTAGACTTTTAAATGACAGTTTTGATAGTTTGTTTTGCGTTCTTTTGATTATGTATGCTATTTTAACCTGAGTTCGATTTAAGCAGCCTCCAACATATCAGAGTATCTTCTTATAGATGGTTTCTTTGGCAAATAGGTATATGCTATTAGAGCACACAAGCAGTTGGCAAAAGCATTAATAGGACTTTTTGTGTCTTGTGTGTTCCAGCTGCAGCGTATTTTTGAGTTCATCGTTTACGGTTTCAATAATTGCTCTTTTTCTAAGCAATATTTTGTCTTCAAGAAACATAAGCTTGTTTTTTATGTTCTTTCTTTAGTCTGTTGCACACATAATCCAGATAAAAATACTTGAAGTTTCTGTAGTGTGATAAATGGAATAAGATCATTATCGTCATTACTTCACTTTCAGATAGTTTGTATGGTCTGTTTTTCTTTTTTGTTTTTTCTGAAGCAATTACAAACTTATTAAGTTAGGGTTTTTATTGTTAGCAAGCAAAAATTGTTCCAGAGTTATATCGAACTCAGGTTAAAATAGTCTAAATATAGCTTATTTTGGCAGGCAATACAGACATATTTACTCCTTGATTTTAGCAAATTGAGTGTAAGTCCTCTTGTTACTTTTCCAAAATGATTTCTCGCAAAATTCCAGGTGTTCAGCAATCTTTGGAAAGTGGTATGTATTCTATACTCTCTAAGTTTTAACTTTAAAAAATTGACAAAGTATTCATATTAGTTATAATTTTAATTTAAAGTTAAATTTTAACGGAGGTTTATGCTTTATGGCAGAAGCAACCCTGGACCAAAAAAGAATGTTAAAAGCAGCTTTTTTAACTTTTTTTATTGATATGTTTGATGTATATCTTCCAATTACAGTTTTAGCTCCAGCGATGGAACATTTTGTTCCAAAATCGCTACCCGTTTCAGAGGTATCTACAATCTACTTTTTAATTTTCACTGCTACATTAATTGGACGACCTGTTGGGGCATTCCTTTTTGGGCATTACTCTGATGCTATAGGACGAAAAAAAATGGGGTTGATATCTATTAGCGGCTTTAGTGTTGTTACTTTACTGCTAATTTTTATTCCTGGGTTTCAAACACTTGGATACATTACTGTAACTCTTTTTATTTTATTAAGATTTATAGATGGTATTTTTTTAGGTGGTGGATACACAAGCATCGTACCATTAGCCATAGAAAATGCTCCTAAAGAAAAAAGAGGCTTATGGGGTGGAATTATTGGCTCAGGGTATCCTGTGGCTTTTGTTATAATTTCAATTATTACTTTAATAGCATTGAAAATTTTTCCAAAAGAAGGATATCAAGTTTATGGGTGGAGAATAATATTTGTGATTGGTGTTTTACTTGGAGTATTTATTGTTTATTACATTCACAAGCTTGTCCCGGAATCAACTATCTGGTTAAAAGTTCAAGATAGAACAAAATCACCATTAAAAGAGCTTTTTAGTGGTAAAAACTTTGTAAGTTTACTTCAGGTTTTGCTCTTAATGCTAGGTTTATGGTTTCAAATTATGGTAGTTGCTGGTACAATGAGTATTGTTTTTATAAAACAACTAAATATTAGCCCTACTTTAACAACCACAGTTACGCTTGTTTCATATCTCTTTTTGATAGGTGGATATATTTCGGCTGGATGGATAAGCCAAAAAATTGGTAGAAAAACAGCTTTTATTATTTTAGGTCTCCTTATAGGATTTTTTACTTCACTATTATATTATCTTTTAATAGCAGGAATGTACAAGAATATGTTTATACTGTTCTTATTCTCGGCACTGATAGTTACTGTTTCCGGTATGGCATGGGGAATTGTGCCTTCTTATATTAACGAAAGATTCCGAACATCAGTAAGAGCCTCTGCATATGGTGTTGGCTACACATTGTCTATATTAATTGCATCATTTTATTCTTTCTACATGCTTGCCCTAAAAGCCATAGTGCCTTATAAATACACCCAGATTGTTTTGCTTGTGTTTGCTGGAATATTAGTTGTAATAGGAGCAATGTTGGGACCAGAAACAAAAGAAGTTAATATGGAACAATAAAGGAGGATTAAGATGGATCTTTACAACCTTTCTCCTGATGAAATAAGACTTAAAATAAGAAAAGGTGAATATACACAGCAAACAAGCGGTTTATGCAAAGGGTACACTCAAGCAAATTTGGTAGTTTTACCAGAAAAATATGCATTAGATTTTTTTACTTTTGCTCAAAGAAATCCAAAACCCTGCCCTTTGCTTGACGTTACAGAAAAAGGTGATACTCATCCAAAACTCATAGCGCCACAAGCAGACATAAGAACAGATATACCTAAATATAGAGTTTATAAAAAAGGCGAACTTATTGGAGAATACACAGATATTATAGATTTTTGGGATGATAATATGTATGCTTTTTTATTAGGATGTAGTTTCACTTTTGAAAATGCTTTGTTAAATGGTGGTATTCCGGTAAGACACATAGAAGAAAACCGGAATGTACCAATGTATATTACAAACATTGAATGTATACCAGCAGGTATTTTTAGCGGTCCACTAGTCGTTTCTATGAGACCTATTCCTTATAATCTAGTAGTAAAAGCTGTTCAAATAACTTCTAGATTTCCCCAAGTACATGGGGCACCCATTCATATTGGAGATCCAGAAAAAATAGGAATAAAAAATCTAAATCATCCTGATTTCGGTGATTCAGTAACCATAAATGATAACGAAATACCTGTTTTTTGGGCATGTGGAGTTACACCGCAAGCAGTTGCAATGAAAGCAAAGCCAGATATAATAATTACTCATGCGCCGGGTCATATGTTTATCTCCGACGTTAAAGATGAAAGTTATTCAATATTGTAAAGAAAGGGACTAAAATAATGGGCTTAACAAAATGGCGCTCAATTTTAAGTGGTTTACCAATAACATCAAATAGAGGTTTTGTTGGTTGGAGCAGCGTATCTTTAATAGAATTTGATAATCACTTAGGTTTGTTTGATACTGGAACAGAAGGTTCGCGTGAGATTATTATCAAAAGTTTACAAACAATGAATATAAGTACTATGGATATAGAATTTATTATCCTATCACACCTTCATTTTGACCATTTTATTAATGTTGAATTATTTCCTAGGGCAAAAATTTATACAACTGAACAAGAGTTGAATTATGCACTTTCAAAAGAACCAGAAGAACATAATGACTTTAATTATGTTAAATCTTCAATTAATTTTTTTAAAAACAGTTTTATTATTGTAGACTATGAAACACAAATTTATGGTGGCAAAATAATACATTTGCCAGGGCATACTAAAGGTTCTTTAGGATTTGAAACTGAAAATTGTATATTTGCGGGTGATGCATTAAAATACTTTATTGAAGCCAAAACTGGACAAACAACATACGCTTATTATAACAAAGAGTTAGCGGATAATTCAATTAAAAAAATATTATTAAAAAACAAGATTATTGTACCTGGCCACGATCCTGCTTTTAAATTTGAAAATGATAGTATTATTTCGTTATATGATGCTTCTGTTGAAATTTATAAAAGAAGGGATTCATTTGTAAATATAACTATAAAAGATATATAAGAGGCCATTATGTTTGCCATTGATTTAAATTCTGATATTGGAGAAAGTTTTGGTGTTTATAAAATTGGCTCTGATGAAAAGTTAATTAATTATATAACGTCAGCTAATATAGCTTGTGGATTACACGCAGGTGATCCAATTGTCATGAATAATACTATCTTAATAGCAAAAAATCACAATGTTAGTATTGGTGCTCATCCTAGTTATCCTGATTTGCAGGGATTTGGAAGAAGGAATATGATTTTATCTGTAGAAGAAATTGAATATTTTGTCTTATACCAGTTAGGCGCATTATACGCGTTTTGTAGGTCAAATAATGTAGAATTAAAACATGTAAAAGCTCATGGTGCTTTGTATAATATGGCTTCTAAAGATATAAATATAGCAATTGCTGTTGCAAATGCTGTTAAAAAATTTGATGACAAATTAATATTTGTTGGATTATCAAACTCTAAACTTATAGAAGCTGGAGAAAGATTTGGGTTAAAAACAGCTCGTGAAATATTTGCAGATAGAATGTATGATGAAAATGGTTTTTTGGTATCAAGAAAAATATCCGGTTCTGTTATAGATAATATCGATTTGGTAATTGAGAGAGCTATTAATATGATTAAATACCAAAAAGCAACTAGCATAAATGGTAAAATCATTAACATAAAAGGCGATACAATATGCATCCATGGTGATAATCCAAAAGCAAAAGACCTTGTGGAGTATTTACGCGAAGCATTTAAAAGAAATAATATAGATATATTGCCCCTTTCAGAAATAATAAAATGAGTTTTTTAAAAAAAGCAAGATTTCTGCCAGCAGGTGACAAAGCTTTAGTTGTTGAATTCGGTAATGAAATATCAGAAGAAATAAATAATATTGTTATCAATTTGAGCTTCTTTATTGAAACATTAAATCTACCTGAAATAGAAGAAGTTGTACCTACTTATCGCTCTTTATTAATCTATTACAATCCAACTCGCTCGAATATTATTGAACTTAAAGAAAAAATAGAAGGTTTAATTGAAAACTTAACTATGATAAAACCTAAAGAACCAAAAACTTTTTTTGTACCTGTATTATATGGAGGAGAATTTGGTCCCGATCTATCTTTTGTTGCTGAATTTAATAATATAAGCGAATCCGAAGTCATACGATTACATACTAGTGTTAAATATAAAATTTACATGATCGGATTTGCTCCAGGATTTCCTTATCTTGGAGGAATGTTAGAAAAAATATCTACTCCGCGACTAGAAACGCCACGCAAACTTGTTAAAGCAGGATCTGTTGGTATAGCAGGCAAACAAACCGGCATTTATCCAATTGATGATCCTGGTGGTTGGAGAATTATTGGCAGAACTCCAATAAAAATATATAATCCATTAAATGATCCCCCCGTATTATTTTTACCAGGCGATTATATAAAGTTTGAAGCAATTTCACACAATGAATACGATCAAATTGTAAAACAAGTTGAGTTGGGAAAGTATAAAATTGTATCGGTATATCAAAAATGAAATTATTAGTTAAAAAACCAGGGCTATTTTCTTCAATCCAAGATCTCGGTAGAAAATCTTACCAAAAATATGGAATATCACAATCTGGAGCTTTAGATGAATATGCTTTTATTTTGGCCAATATGCTTTTAGGTAATGATGAAAAAGAAGCGGTTTTAGAATTAACTTTTCTGGGTGCTGAATTTGAAGTTTTGGAAGGAGGTACAATATCAATAACAGGTGCAGATATGTCTGCTAAGGTTAACAACAAAACCGTTCCTATGTGGGAAACAATAGAACTTTCAAAAGGAGATACTCTTACTTTTGAATTAGCCAAAGAAGGATGCAGAACATATATAGCTCTAGGAGGCGGCATAGATTCAATACCAATATTAGGTAGCAGGTCCACCTATATAAGAGCAAAGTTAGGTGGATTAAATGGCGATATTATAAAAGAAGGCGATGTTATAAAATCTAAATCATGTTTGAATAAAAATAAATACCGCCTTCCAGAAGAGTTTATTCCTAAATATTCAAAAGATAATATTATTAGAGTAATATTGGGACCACAATTAAATTATTTTACAGAAAAAGGTATTAAAACTTTTTTGAATGAAAAATTTATATTTACTAACGATATGAATCGCATGGCATGTAGGCTCTATGGTCCATCAATTGAACATAAATTAAATGCAAATATTATTTCAGATGGTACGCCAAATGGAGCTATTCAAGTACCAGCAGATGGCAAACTTATTATTCTTTTAAATGACAGACAAACTACTGGAGGTTACCCAAAAATTGCCTGTGTCGTAACTGTGGATATTCAGAAAATTGCTCAAGCACAACCAAATGACACTTTAAGTTTTAAACCAATTTCTGTTATTAAAGCCCATCTGCTATATAAAAACTACTTAAACAATCTAACTCAAATAAGGAAAGTATTAAATTTGCTATCTGAGTAAAAATTTTTTATGTTTGTATTTTAATTCCAACCTTGACTAAGTTAGTCCCTTTTACAATTTACGGTATTAAATGCTATTATAACAGAATTTTTTATATTGTAATTATTTTCCCGACTTCATCACTTTTCCACCCAAAACCCATTCTCTACAGGGTTTTTGTTTT
>NZ_JAGDWY010000063.1:38714-46818 GCF_023256235.1 Desulfurella sp. | reverse complement strand
AAAAAAAGTCTAAACTCTATATAAAAGGGTTGGAAGGTAAAAATACTTATTTTTTTCAAAAATAGATATATATCCTACATTCCCGTCACTCATAACGAGGCAGGGGCTCAACACCAATAAAAAATTCTGTATTGATTCTAAGGAACAGTATATCTCCATAAGCGCTCTGCTATAATATTTTTTCTTGACAAATTTTAATAAATCTTATATTAAAGTGTGGAAAAATTTTATTGAGGTGAGAAGAGAATGGACAGTTGCGGTCCGCGTAGTAGTACTAAGTAATATGGCAGATGGGTAGTTTTAGCATAAGCCCATCTGCCAAAATATAAGGAGGTGGGTTTATGTTAAGACTACTTGATATCTTCAAATTATTTTTTAGAAACAAGCTTATATTTGAAAAACAAAATGATTGTTCTTTAAGCTTTCGGAGTACCTTTCTTTAGATATTATAATTACAACATTTCCAACAATGCAGCTTTAGAAAGTGAAAGAAAATCTATTATAGCTATTTTATTGTTTATATTAGGTTTGACTTTACTTTTATTAGTAGCATAACAATAAATAATCAAGGAAGGTGCTTTATGTTCAAAACAAACCAAATAAAAGAAGTTTCTTTAAACGCAAATATGTTAGACATACCAGAAGATAAATACATAAGGTTGCTTGATAGGTGGAAAGTCTACCAGCTTCGCAATAATTCTTCTTTGTTTAGAAAATTTCTATTATTTTTAACGTTAGTGGGTCCTGGCATACTTGTAATGATTGCAGACAATGATGCAGGTGGTGTTATAACATACGCCCAAACAGGAGCACAATACGGTATAGGGTTTTTTATACCATTTCTTATACTTATGATACCTGTTGCTTACATAGTCCAAGAAATGACAGTTAGGCTTGGAGCTGTAACAAAGCGTGGTCATGCAGAAATGATATGGAAAAGATATGGTAAATTCTGGGGTGCGTTTTCATTGTTTGACCTGGTTGTAGCAAATATTCTAACGCTTATTACAGAATTCATAGGTATGGCTACAGGTCTAAAAGTATTTGGGGTTCCAGCGTGGCTTAGCGTTATTGGAGGATTTGTTGTTGTATCAAGTGTATTAATTTTTTTAAAGTACTATACATGGGAAAGGATAGCTTTGTGGATTGCTGCTGGCAACCTTTTTTTTGTTCCCCTTGTTATTTTGGCTCACCCAGACTGGTCAAAAGTAATCAGCTCATTTGCAACATGGCATATACCGCATGGTTCTAGTTTCAGCACGTTTATTTATATAATACTTGCCAATTTGGGTACTACAATTGCACCATGGATGTTATTTTTCCAACAATCAAGCGTTGTAGATAAAGGACTTGCAAAAATAGACATACCTCAGGGTCAGTTGGATACATTTATCGGCAGTGTAATAATGGGTATTGTTGCAATTTCCATAGTTATTTTAACCGGAAGTCTGGTATTTGGGTTACCTGGAGCTTCTGGTTTTGATATTAACCATATAATGTTTGTTTTATCTAAATCAAGGATAGGACAAATAGGTACAGATCTATTTGCTTTGGGTTTAGCAGAAGCAGGTTTAATTGCGGCTATCGCAATAACTGCCAGCACTTCCTGGGCAACCGGTGAAGCGCTTGATTTAGAGCGCAGTATTAATTCAAGATTTTCAAAAGCATTGCCTTTTTATCTATCTGGTATATTAAGCAGCGCTCTTGCTGCCACAGTAGTGTTAATACCACATATGCCACTTGGGTTACTTAACCTGGCTGTTCAGGTTATAGCTACCATATTTATGCCTGCTGCCATGTTGTTTTTACTTATGCTTTTAAATGACAAAGAAATAATGGGAGATTATGTGAATAAACCCTGGCAAAATATTGCAGCTTTTACAATAGTAGGCATTTTAATTATTGCAAACATGCTGTATGGCTATACAGTTATGTTCCATAAATAGGAGGTTTAAAATGACAAAAAATACAATATTTACAAAAGATTTTTTTGAGATGGAAAAAGAAAATATTGAAAAACCCATAAATGTAAATAAAACTGAAGTTAAAGGCTGGATAAAGTGGGCTTTTTGGGCTTTGCGTATTTATATTGTAGTCATGCTTGTGCTTATAGGTATGAGCTTTTTGCATATTAAATGATTGCATTCATTTATTTAGCATAGGTTATAACCTATGCTAAATGTCGTTAGATTCTAGAAAACAACTTAATCTACAATGTAAAATAATAATATAAAGAGTAAATTTTAAATAATTTATTAAATAAAAATATACAAAAAGTAATTTATAAAACATTGTATTTTGTTGATTATTTACTAAAATACCTATTTTAGATATTTTTATTGGAGGGTTATCCATGAAAAAAAGCGTTATCTCTCTAGCAGCTATTTGCTGTGCATCATTTTTGGCTTATGGTTGTTCTACTGCACCTAAGAAACCTCTTGTTGAAAAACCAGCTCCACAAAAACAAGAGGTTCAAAAGCCTGTTAGTACTCCTAGCGTATCCCCAACTACTACACCATCTGTCAGTGAAGAAGAAAGGCTTAAGGAAATCTTTCAGCGCATCCATTTTAACTTCAACAGGGCTAATTTAACTCACATTGACAAATGGGGCATTAATCAGGATGTTCCAAAAGTGTTGGATGGTATAGCAGATTATATGGCAAAACATCCAAACATCAAAATTAAGATTGAAGGAAACTGCGATGAGCGTGGAACAGAAGCTTACAACCTAGCTTTAGGTCAAAGAAGGGCTGATGCAGCAAAGAACTACCTTGTAATGCATGGTATCTCACCAGACAGAATTGAAACATTAAGCAATGGTAAACTAAAACCAGTTGATCCTGCTCATAATGAATATGCCTGGGCAAAAAACAGAAACGATCAGTTTGTAATTTTATCTAAGTAATTAAGTAAGGGTACTACTATGAAAAAGGCCTTGATAGCACTTATAGTTTTGGTTAGCTTAGTAAGCAGCGCTTTTGCCCAAGAAAATCCATATAGTTCTTTATTAGATCAGATTTCAAAAAATTCTGCCGATATTAAAACGCTTCAATCAAATCAAGCAAATCTTTATCTAAAGATCGAAGATTTGCTAGTTAAATATGGGGAATTGAAAGGTAGAATTGATGATCTGGCAAGAAAAATCGAAAATATTCAAACAAATAGCGGTGTTTCGCCTGAAATTAAAGAGCAACTAAATAAACTTCAAGCTGAAGTAAACGCATTAAAACAGCAAATTTCTGCTCAACCATCACAAACTTCACAAGCAAGTACTACTCAAGCGCCATCTGTTTCACCTGAAGAGGCTGAATTTAAAAAAGCTAAAGCACTTTTTGATGCTAAAGAATACAATCAAGCTATCAAGGCCTTTACTAATTTTCAAAAAACTTACAAAAATTCTAAATATAATGACCAGGTTTTATACTATATAGCTGACAGCTATTATAATTTAAAAATTTATGATAAGGCAATTATTAATTTTGATCAGATAGTCAATACTTATCCTAAAAGTAAATTTGCAAGTATGGCTATGTTAAAAGAAGGATTATCGTTTATTAACCTTGGAGACAAAATTGACGGGCGTTTTCTTCTGGAAAAAGTTATAAAAACGTATCCTAATTCACCAGAAGCCAAGCAAGCCAAGGTTTATTTAGAAAAGACTAAATGATAGAAACAATTAATTCGCCAAGTGACTTAAAAAAGCTAAAACTAAAAGATTTAAGTGTTTTAGCTAAAGAAATCAGACAATTAATTTTAGAAACAGTATCAAAAAATGGTGGACATTTAGCTTCTTCTCTGGGGGCTGTCGAGTTAACTTTGGCTTTACACTATGTATTCAACACGCCAAAAGATAAAATTGTTTGGGATGTTGGACATCAATCATATGCACACAAAATTATTACAGGTAGAAGAGATCAATTTAAAACCTTAAGAACTTACGGCGGAATAAGTGGATTTCCAAAAATAACAGAAAGTGAGTATGATACTTTTAATGTAGGACACGCCAGCACAGCAATATCAGCTGCTTTGGGTATGACTACTGCCAAAGATCTTCTAAACACTAAAGAAAAAGTTATAGCTGTTATTGGTGATGGAGCGCTTACTAGCGGTATTACTTTTGAAGCATTAAATAATTCAGGTGAGTTAGATAAAGATCTAATAGTCGTTTTAAATGACAATAAAATGTCTATATCTAAATCTTTGGGTGCTATATCCACATATTTAACAAAAAGACTAACGGGTCCTACGTATAACACACTAAGAAAAGAAATTGAAAAAGCCATAAAAGGTTTTCCGGTACTGAATGAACCTGCTTTAAAACTAGCAAAAAAAATAGAAGAATCATTTAAATTTTTTTCGCCTGGGTTGCTTTTCGAAGAATTTGGCTTTAAATACTTTGGTCCTATTGATGGAGAAAATATTGAAGACTTAGTTACCATATTTGAAAATGTTAAAAATTTAAGAGGCCCTATATTTGTTCATATTCTTACAAAAAAGGGCAAAGGTTATAAATATGCAGAAGAAAATCCTTCGAAATTCCATGGCATAGGACCATTTGATATTTCAACTGGTCAAACACTGGAAAAGAATGCAACTCAAAGTTATTCTTCAGTGTTTGGAGAAAGTGTAATAAATATAATGCAAGATAACCCAAAAGTTGTTGCTATTAGTGCGGCTATGCTTATAGGCACTGGTCTTGAAAAAGCTAAAAATATTTTTCCAGATAGGGTTTTTGATGTAGGTATAGCAGAACAACATGCAGTTACATTTGCAGGCGGACTCGCAATCTCAGGCATGAGGCCTATTGTTGCAATTTACTCAACATTTTTGCAGCGATCATACGATCAAATCATACATGATATAGCACTTCAAAAATTAAATGTAGTATTTGCTATTGATAGAGCTGGTATTGTTGGAGATGATGGCGAAACTCATCAGGGTATTTTTGATGTATCTTATTTAAATTTAGTTCCAAATATGATCATAACTGCGCCAAAAGATGCAACTGAGCTTGATGCTCTATTAAAGTTTGCTATTAATGGTAATTTTGGTCCTTTTGCAATAAGGTACCCTAGGGGAGAATCTGTTAATTTTGGGGATGAATTTATAGATACAATAGAGTTTGGTAAATGGCAGGTTTTGAATGCATCTGATGCAAATGATATTTGTATAATTGCATATGGCAACTGTATAAAATACGCTATGCAGGCCCTAGAAGAATTAAAAAGTAATGGTATAAATCCCCATATTATAAATGCTCGTTTTATAAAACCGTTTGATACAAAAATGTTTTCTGATATTTTGAATACTTTTAATAATATTATTATAATGGAAGAAAATACCTACATTGGTTCACTTGGCCAAACTTTAATTTATCATGCTTATTTAAATAGTAATGGTAAGTATCCAAAAATTAAACACATAGCTTTACCTGATGCATTTATTGAACAGGGTGATAGTGAATTCTTAAGACACAAGTATTTTTTATCTAAAGACAATCTTATAGAGACAATTTATAATTTTCTAAAAAAATAGGCGATTTTATCGTTATATAGGTTTTAGCAAATTTTTTTGCTTCAATTATGCAAACTTTTGATAGAGTATTTTTTGTTCCATATATGGGCTGAATTGATTTAATACCAAATTTTTTATTTGATAGTTCAGTAAATAACTCAAATAATCTTGTTGGGTGAAAAGAAAGTCGAAATAGACCATTTTTTTTAATTTTGGGTGTTATTTTTTCTAGCATCTGTGAGAGCGGTAAAGTTTCAAATTTTTGCATTTCATATTTTTTTGATAAGCGAAAACTAGCTTTTGTATAATAGGGTGGGTTGCTTAATACTAATTCTAAAGTATTATCTGGCAATTTTTCGATACCTTCTATAATCTCAATGTTTTTAGCATTATTTATATACATATTTTTTTGTATTATTTTAATATAATCAACGTTTGTTTCAACTGCAAATATTTTTTCTAAATAAAACTTTTTTGATAGTAGAATTACAATAATTCCACAACCACTACCAAAATCGGCTGCGAATTTGATATGTTTTGGTAAATCTATATCAGTTAAAATAAATGGTTCAAAACTAAAGCGATATCCATATTTTGGTTGATAAATCTGAATAGATTTAAAATCGCAAAGTTCAAGCTCCATAATGGTTAAGTTTTTTTTCCCATTCCCACGCTGTTTGAATAATATATTCCAGATTATTATATTTAGGTTGCCATTTAAGTAATTCTTTAATTTTATTATTTGACGCTACAAGGTAGGCTGGATCGCCTTCACGTCTTTTTGCTGTAACAACCTTAAAATCAATCTTTGTTACTTCTTTGACTTTATTAATCACTTCTTTTACAGAATAGCCATTTGAGTAACCAACATTGAAAGCTTCATTTTTTATATTGTTAAAAAGCGCTTTAAGTGAAAGCAAGTGTGCAAAAGCCAGATCATCAACGTGTATATAATCTCTTATACAGGTACCATCTGGTGTAGGATAATCTGTTCCGTATATTTCTAATTTTTCAAATTCACCTTTGGCAGTCTTTAGGGCCCTTGTTATCAAGTGTGTAGCAAATTTGTATGCCTGTCCAATTTGTGCATCTTTGTCAGCGCCAGCAGCATTGAAATACCTTAGCGCAATGTACTCAATTTGATTTGCGAAAGCCATATCGGATAATATTTTTTCTATCATTAGTTTTGTTTGGCCGTATGGATTAATAGGCAAAGTCTGGTATGTTTCTTTTACTGGATTGTTTTCTTTTGGTGTTCCATAAACTGCTGCGCTTGATGAAAATACGATTTTATTTACGTTATTTTTTATCATAGCATTTAGCAGGTTGATTGTATTTTTAACATTGTTTGAATAATACAAAAGAGGATTTACAACAGATTCTCCAACCTGTATTGATGCTGCAAAGTGAATGACTGCATCTGGCTTGAAGTAAACAATTGCTTTATTTATAGCTTCAATGTCTGCTAAATCACCTACAAATAATTTTTCGCCCAGTAAAGCCCATTTATGTCCAGTTGATAGATTGTCAAATGTTAGTGTATCTATACCTTCATTTTTTAAATATAACCAGCACCGCCAGTAACTAGAACTTTCATTGTTTTTCCTTTTAGTTGACATAATGTAAATTATGCGAAGTTAAATATTTTTTTACGCTCGATTTAACCAACAACTGGACTTAAAAAACCTAGGTCTTCTAATACTTGCGCTTCTTGCTTTGGCGAACCAATAATTACATAGGATTTTTTATCTTTTAATAAACTTGATACAAGCTTATAATTTAAATTATGACCAGACTTATATGCAATATAATGAGCTTTTAAATCATAATTTAAAATAGATAAATCTCCAATTGCATCAAGTATTTTATGTCTTACAAATTCATTTTCGTATCTAAGAGGATCTTCATTAACTACACCATAATCATCTACTACAACTGCATTATCGAGGCTTCCACCAAGTGCTAGATTATTTTGCTGCATATATTCAATATCTCTTAAAAAACAAAAAGTTCTTGCTTTACTAATTTCTTTTATAAAGGTTTGTTCGTTAATTTCAAGTTCATATTTTTGTTTATTAATAAAAGTACCTTCAAATGAAATTGCATAACTTATTTTAAATTTTCTACACGGCAAAAGAGCAACAAATTTGCCATTTTCTTTAATTTTTACAGGTTTTGTAATTATTAAAACTTTTTTATAATGCTTTTGCTCAACATAAGAAGCACTTTTTAATAAATATACCCATGGCGCACTAGAACCATCTAGTATTGGTACTTCTTCGTTATCTATTTTTATAATGCAGTTATCTATATTTAATGCATACAAACTTGCAAGCAAATGTTCAACAGTTTTAATATAGACTCCATTTAAACCTATTGTTGTGGATAAAGTTGTATCAACAACATTGTTTTGATTTACAGGTATAAAAATATTTTTGTCTGTTCTGTGAAAAACTATGCCTGTGTCATCTGGTGCAGGTTCAATTATGCAGTCTACTTTTTTTCCAGTGTGCACGCCTATGCCAGAAACTTTGACAGTTTCTTTAATTGTTCTTTGTTTCCTCAATTTTGCCTCCTGTAACCATTTTAT
>NZ_JAGDWY010000063.1:35480-38704 GCF_023256235.1 Desulfurella sp. | reverse complement strand
TTTTATAAAACTCACCAAAAAGATAATTTGAATCGTGAGGTCCAGCACTGGCTTCTGGATGGTATTGAACAGCAAATATTGGTAATTTTTTGTGCTTTATGCCTTCTATGCTATTATCATTTAAGTTTTTATGTGTTATTTCAAAATCATTTTTTAATAAACTATCTTCTGTAGCTGCATAATTATGGTTTTGAACAGTTATTTCTATTTTTCCATTAAGTAAATTTTTAACAGGATGATTGGCACCATGATGACCAAATTTTAATTTATAAATTTTTGCATTAAAAATTCTGGAGATAATTTGTAACCCAAAACATATACCAAATGTTGGATATTCTAAAATTGCTTTTTTTACTTCTGTTAAGTGTTCATCTTTGAGACCTCTTGGGTCTCCCGGTCCATTTGATAAAAAAATAGCGTCAGGTGACAATTTTTTTATATCTTCATATGTAGTGTAAGCATTTACAACTATTACTTCAAAACCTATGCTATATAAGTGTCTTAAAATATTTCTTTTAGTTCCAAAATCATAAACTATAACTTTAGGTTTTTTGTGTATATCTTTTATTTGTGATTTATTTTCAAAATCGAAATGGTATAATGGTTCATTCCATTTGTATGAAGTCGAGCATGTAACATACTGTACTAAATCTTTTCCAACAATTGTGCCTAAATTTTTAGATTTGGCTATAAGTTCATTTTTTGTAAATTCTTTCGTAGTTATCATGCCCATCATACTACCATGTTCACGTAAAATTTTAGTCAAGTACCTAGTATCTATATCCGAAATACCGACTATTGAGTGCATTTTAAGATACTCATCAAGTGTATATTTGCTTCTGAAATTTGAAGCTATTGGGGATAATTCTTTTATAATAAAACCTTCAACTGTTGGTTTTTCACTTTCAATATCTATATCATTTGTTCCATAATTGCCAATTTGGGGGTATGTCATAAGTACAATTTGACCTTTATATGAAGGATCTGTCAGTATTTCCTGGTACCCACTCATGCTAGTATTAAATACAATTTCACCTATTGATGTACCTTGAGCACCAAATGATTTACCTTCAAATATAGTGCCATTTTCTAAAATTAAATATGCTTTTATCATTTTAATAACCTTTTATTTAACTCCTGCTCGTATATCTGATTAAATGTTATATCCCATTCTATACTTCCAGCCATAATTTTCTTTTTCTTTTTTATTTCTTCTAAAGCGGCCTCGTAAGCTTGTACATTTATTTTAAAATAATCCTCAATAACATTTTCAATCTCCGACAATAGAATATCTCTTGCAACCAAAAAGTCAACTACTTTGTTACTATCGAGATTTTTTATTATATTTCTAGCTATATTTCGTATTCTATCCTTTGAGTATTTCATAAAACAAATCCTTCTCTTTCCGCAATTTTACGTTTTATCATTTGAAAAAATTTTGCTTGATCAATATTTTCCTGTTTTATTTGTTCTTTGTAGTTTTCAATATACAAAAGTGTTTTTTGTTCAATTTCTTTTTCTTTTTGAGCATCTTGCTCTAAAGTTTGTTTGACAAAATCTATTATTACCATTTTATCTTTTTTTAGCTGGATAAGGCCTTTTCTAATTAGAGTATTGACAATTTTATCAGCTATAAAATTGATTTCTTTTTCATTTAGTGCCATATTTAAATTCTCCCTTCAATTTTATGTTCACTTCCTTGTAATATTCTTTCTATGTTGCTAAAATGTCTAATTATCATTAATCCTAATAAAATCAAAAAAGTAAGTTTTACTGTAATACTAGTTTCAAATATTAAAACAAAGAAAACTGTAATGCTAAATGACAATAAAGAAGCAAGAGAAGCGTATCTTGTTACTTTTAAAATAATAAGCCAGAGTATTAAGCCAACGTAAGCGTAGTTAGAGTATAGAAGCGTGCTGCCGTATGTTGTAGCTACGCCTTTTCCACCTTTAAATTTTAAGAAAATTGAAAAATCATGACCTAAAACCACAGACACTATCGAAACTGGTATTAAAATTTCTTTTAAATTTTGAGCAAAAGGGATTTTTTCAACACATAAAACTACTATAAAACCTTTTGCCATATCAAATAGTAAAGTAAGTAAAGCCTCTTTTTTACCAAGAACTCTATACGCATTTGATGCGCCAATATTACCACTACCAGTGGATTTTAAATCTATACCTTTAGTTTTTCCTATCAAATAACCGGAAGGTATGCTGCCAATCAAAAATGAAAATAAAGCAATTAAAAATATTAGCACCAATTTTCTACTCGTCTTTATTTCTTATATAAGTTGGTATATCAAATTTATCTTCAATTGGCATTTCAGATATTTTCCTTATTTCGTTGAAATAATTTTTATCTATATTTTTATACTTATTAATTTTTTTTATTGAGTCATTTTTATTTTTTTCTTCAAAACCAGTTGCAATAATTGTTACTCTTACTTTATCTTCTAATGCATCATTGACAATAAAACCATATTTAAATATTGCTTGCTCATTCATGGCATTTTGGATTATGCTGGCTGCTTCTTCCAATTCTTGTAATCCAAAATTACTGCTTGCTGTGATATTCATTAATATACCTTTTGCGCCTTCAATGCTAGTATTTTCAAGCAAAGGGTTTGATATTGCCATTTCTGTAGCTATTTTAATTCTATTATCGCCAGTTGCTTCGCCTATTCCCATTAGAGCAATACCTTTTTCACTCATTATTGTTTGTGCATCTGCAAAATCAATATTAATAATAAATGAAGCGTTATCAGAAGGTTTTTGAACAAGTTCAACTATACTTTGTACTGCTTGTCTTAAAATATCATCAACTTTTTTAAAAGCATCAATAAGTGTTAAATTTTTGTAAAAATCAAACAGTTTTTGATTAGGTACGATAATTATACTATCAACAATTTGTTTAAGCGATTCTAAGCCTTCTTTAGCAATTTTTTCTTTATTTTTTCCTTCATAGCTGAATGGTTTTGTTACAACGCCAATTGTTAGTGCCCCTAACTCTTTAGCTACCTTTGCTATTATTGGGCTTGCGCCTGTACCTGTACCACCTCCCATTCCTGCTGTTATAAAAACCATATCAGCGCCTTGAAGTGTTTTTTTGATATCTTCAATGCTTTCTTCTGCGGCTTGTTTGCCTTTTTGAGGATCACTGCCTGCACCTAAGCCTTTTGTTAAATTAACACCAATTTGTAATTTATTTGGAGCCAAAGA
>NZ_JAGDWY010000063.1:25312-35470 GCF_023256235.1 Desulfurella sp. | reverse complement strand
AAAGCTTGTTTATCTGTGTTAATTGAAATAAATTCTACATGTTTTATTCCATATTTAACCATATTGTTTACTGCATTAGAACCACCACCACCAACGCCAACAACCTTTATAATAGCCCCATCACGAATTGTCTCAGTTATTTTTTGCTTTGCTTCACTCATTTAAAACATCTCCTTAATCCATTTCTTCATTTTTGAAATGATTGAAGAAAAAGACGTATCGCCACTATTTGGTGTTGCCAAAACATCACCTTTTTCTTGTCTGTTTTCTACTGCATACATTGTAAGACCAATAGCTGTTGAATACATTGGGTTATTCAATGCATCTTTTATACCACCAATGTTTATAGGATAGCCTACCCTAACAGGTAATTTAAATATGTTTTCCGCTAAATCTGTTATATTTTCAAGCATAGCAGTTCCACCAGTTAAAACTACACCAGCACCTAATAATCCTAAAATATTCATTTTATCAAGTTCTTCTTTCACTAAAGAAAATATTTCTTCTATTCTTGGTTCTATTACTTGAGCTAAATCACTTTTGTAGATTTGTTTAATTTTTGATGAAAAATTTCTTTGAAGTTCGATTGTTTCGTCTTCATAGTTACCTTCTATCATGGCTGTACCATAGTTGATTTTTAAATTTTCCGCTTCTTTATATGGTAGTCTGAATGCTACGGAAATGTCATTTGTTATATGATCTCCACCAATTGATAAAACAAAAGTATGTCTTAGCGAATTGTTTAAAAATACAGCTACATCAGTAGTGCCGCCACCTATATCTACCAAACAAACTCCAATATCTTTTTCATCTTGTGTTAATACAGCAAGTGATGATGCTATTGGTTGCAAAACAATATCAACTACATTTAAACTACTTTTTTGACAGCATTTTATAATATTTTGTATATTTGATACGCCACCTGTGACAACATGTACTTTGGCTTCAAGTCTGGTGCAAGACATACCAAGTGGTTCTTTTATACCAGTTTGTTCATCAACAATGAATTCTTGCGGTATAACATGTATAATTTCTCTATCTGGAGGTATAATAATAGCTTTAGCACCATCAATTACCCTTTTTATGTCGGCTTCTGTAACTTCGTTACCTTTTACAGCTATTACACCAGTTGAATTATATGAACGTATGTGGCTACCTGAAATGCCAGCATAGACATTTGTTATTTTAATACCGCTCATTTGTTCAGCTTTGAAGATGGATTTTTTGATTGAATCAACAGCTTGATCTATGTTTATTACAATACCTTTTCTAAGGCCGGAAGATGGGTTTGTTCCAATACCAATTATTCTTAGCTCTGTTGAATCATATTTGCCTACAACTGTGCACACTTTGGTTGTACCTATGTCCAAACCTACTATAATTCTACCGCTATCTTCCACTTTTTGTCTCCTTTGTTTTCCATTTTATAATAATTCTATCTGGATAACATATTGATACATTTTCAATCTTATCAGCATCAGGCAAAAGTTTTGGCCAAATCGTTTCAAGCCTTTCTACTGATTTATCATAATCACAATTAAACATATTAGCTGTTACCATAATCCCATTTTTGAAATTAACCCCAAACTTATTGTCTTCCATTATAATATAACTAATTTTTTCTAATTTGTCTAACTTTTTGTATAAATTTACAAGCTCTAATACGACCTTTTTATTGTTAATTTGAGGTGTTAAATTCGCCATTTTAATATGCAAAATTTTGTCAATATTAATTTTTTTAGGATCTATATTGTCAGTTATATATTGACCATTATTGGCAAATAGTAGCTGTTTGTTATTGACATCTATAATACATAGTGGTGTTTTTTCATTAATGTCTATATAGAGTGTATCTGGTTTAATAATAGCAATTTTTGCGTTTGCAATAAATGGGTTTTTTGTTAATTTGTTGTAAACATCTAATTTTAAGTGTGAATTTAGTTTTGTATTATTGGATATACCTAAACTATGGATTAGGTAGTTAGATTGAAGGATTTTATTGCCCTTTATATATACATATCGTAATTTTGATTCTTGAGAATTTTTCAAGATATAGAAAACTTGATATATTCCATAAAAAAAAATAACAAGTATTAATACAAATAATAATTTAAAAAGTATTTTTCTTTTAATAATAGAATAATTTTTTTTGGGCTTTTTGTAAGTTTTAAAATTTTTAAAATCCTTCATAGGCAGATTTTAGTATTTTTTCTACTAATAATTCAAAACTAATATTTATACTTTTTGCTGCACTTGGCAACAGACTTGTTTGGGTCATACCAGGAATTGTATTTATTTCTAAAACGTATGGTATGTTTTTTTCTATCATCATATCAATTCTTATTGCGCCTTTGCAATAAAATGCTTTATATATTATTTTTCCAATTCTATTAATTTCGTTAATAATTGATTGATTGATTCTTGCAGGTATAATATATTCCGTTGCACCAGATGTGTATTTGTTTTGATAATCATAAAAACCTTTCTTGGGTGCAATTTCTATTAAAGGCAGGCATTCGCCGTTTAAAATACTAAGCGTAACTTCTGTGCCTGTAATTTTTTCTTCAATAATTAATTCTTTAAATTGTTTTATAAGTTCACTAAATTTTGCTTGAAGCTGAGTATTATCATAAGCAAATTCAACACCAATTGAAGAGCCTTCATTGTTTGGTTTAATGCATACTGGAAAGCTGTTTATATTCTCTATATCTTTTATGTCTTTTGCTAAAACTGCTGGTTTTGTGGGTATATGATATTCTTTTAAAATAGCTTTTGTAAAAAATTTATTCATACAAACTTTGCTGGATAGTGAATTTGATCCAGTATATTTTATATTATGCATTTCAAGTGCTGCCTGAAGGGTACCATCCTCACCAAATCCACCGTGTAGGGCAATAAAAACTATATCAGGCTTTTTCTTTAAGATTGTTTCTATACAGTCTTTTTTATTTTCACAAATATATTTTTGTGCATCATATTTTAAATTTAAAAGAGCCTGGTGAATTGCGCCTCCGCTTCTAATAGACACTTCTCTTTCGGATGAATCGCCACCGCAAACAACCAATATACTCATAATATAATTACCTCCTCTTCCAGTTCAATATTAAATTTTTTATAAACATTATTTTTTACAATATCAATTAAATATAAAACATCATCTGCAGTGGCTTTATTTAAATTTATTATGTAATTAGCATGTTTTTTACAAATCATAGCGTCACCCACAATTTTACCTTTAAGGCAACATTCTTCAATTAATTTGCCAGCTATCATATTTGGGGGATTTTTAAATACACTACCAAATGTACGAACCAATGGAGCTTTTGAAAGTCTTATTTTGATATTTTCTCTTATTTTTTTTTCTATAAGATTCGGGTTTGATTTTTCAAGTCTTAACCCAACTTCTAAGATAACTTTATCATTAAAATTTGAATTTCTATAAGAAAAATGCGCATCGCTTTTGTAAATTGTATGAATACCTATATTTGGACTATAGCATATAGCGTATTCAAAAAAATCTGCAATTCTTTTATTAAAAGCACCAGCATTCATTCTTATGCATCCTCCAATGCTTGCTGGGACACCCCCTAAAAACTCAAGGCCACATAAACCATTTTTTATCATAGTTTTATTTATAAGACTAATTTTAGTTGATCCTCCGACAATAACCAAAGAATCTACAATATTTATATATGAAAATGTTTTAGAGAGTTTGTATAAATTTTGATTGTTTTTTATTATTATATTACTCCCTTCGCCAATTATTTTACCTTGCTCTACTGCACTTAAATCATCAATGTTTTCTATGTAATTTAATATGCATGTTCCATTTTGCTTAAAAGAAGTTATAAGACTGGTATTTATTTTAATTTGTTTCATTAGCATTAAGCTGATAAGAAAGTTTAGTAATGTCGCCTGCTCCCATTGTAATTACTAAATCGCCAGATTTTGTTTCTTTAAGTAACATTGGTTTTATTTTTGATATGTCATCAATATAAATACAATTGTTTGAAAATTTATTGATATTTTCTGCAAGTATTTTTGAATTTATTCCCTCAATTGGGGACTCACCTGCTGGATAAATATCAAGCAAAAATACCACATCAGCAAGTTTAAAAGATTTTGCAAACTCATTCATTAGAGATTGTACTCTAGTGTAGCGATGTGGCTGAAAAATTGCAATAACGCGAGATTTAGCAGTTTGTTTAGCTGCTTGAAGCGTAGCTTCTATTTCTCTTGGGTGATGTGCATAATCATCATATACTTCAACGCCATCTTTTAAAAACGATCTGAAACTAAATCTTCTATCCACACCGCTAAAAAACTCAAGTGTTCTTTGTAAATAATGTTTTTCTATGCGCAATATATGGGATAATGCTACGATTGCTAAAGAGTTTGAAATATTATGAATTCCTGGTATATTTAGTATTATATCAATATTTTCTTGAGGTGTGTGGACAACAAATTGACTTGATTTTCCAGTATGCGTTATATTTTCAGCCCAAAAATGAGCGTTTTTATTTTGAATAGAATAAGTAAAACAGCGTTCTTTGTTTAATTCCTTAATAATTTTTGATAAATTTTTATCATCAATATTTAGTATTGCATAATTACTTTTTTTGATAAATTCTTTGAATGCTTCTATTTCATTTTCGAAATTTTTGTAATAATTTAAGTGGTCATTGTCTATGTTTGTTACAATAGCTATTTTAGGGTTTAAGAGCAAAAATCCTCCATCACTTTCATCTGCTTCAGCAATAAAGTAATTGCTATTTCCACACATTACATTTTGCTTTATTTTTTGTATTTTACCACCAATAATAGCGGTAGGATTAAAAGATGCTTCACATAAAAGTTCTGTGGCAAGAGATGTGGTTGTAGTTTTTCCATGAGAACCTGCAATTGCTATACCAAATTTTTCATTAAAAAGCAAAGCCAGTAATTCATACCTTTTTAAAACTCTTATATTGTTTTTTTTGGCCTGGATAACTTCTGGATTGTCTTCTTTTATAGCAGATGATATTACAACAAGAGCTATATCGTCTGTTATATTTTGCGGAAAATGTCCTATATTGACTTTGATACCTAATTCTTTTAATGCAGCAACATTTTTATTTTCGCTTTGGTCTGAACCTTTTATTTTATAACCTTTTGTATGCAGGTATTGTGCAATGGAACTCATTCCAATACCGCCAATGCCAACAAAATATATGGTTTTTTGCTTAATTTCATCTAAATCAAAACCCTGATAAATATTTTTGCCCCCCTTTCAGTTAATTTTTCTTTATTTATTGTAGTATCGTAAAAAATGTTGAATTCAGTTTTTTTAATATTTGTTACTAAATTTTCATTTTCAAAAATAAACATGTTTGCAAAATCAAATTTTTTTAGCCTGTCTATATCACTTTTTGTTCGTATCTCGTATATTGGCTCAATACCCATAGCAAGGCTTAATAATGAAATTTTTTCCAATGTTTGATCATCAATAAAAGCTGGTTCTATAATAATGCCATCTGCCTGGTAAATCCTGATTAAATAAATCTGATATTCTTCTAAAAAATAGTCTCTTGCTATTACTGGTAAATTAAAATTTTCTTTGGCAAAGGAAATGTTTTCCAATGAACCATATAAAAATACATCATCAGAATTGATAATAAGAGCACTTGCAGTTTCAGCTATATTATAAGTTTTATCTTGGTCAAAATTTTTTATTTCTATTATTTCACAAAAATCTTTTGAAAATATTTTTTTTAAATCTATTGGTTCTTTATATAGCATATTAAGACCCATTTCCAATATATGAGAAGGTAACTCTTTTTTCTTATCTTCTATGGATTTAAGTTTTAATGATTTTATTTCTTCAAGTAGCATTTTTCCATTTTTTTCTGAGGATAATAAAGGAAATTGTAGATACTAGTATCATGGCTAAACACAACCACTGTCCCATGGTAAGACCCAGAATAAAACCTATTTGGGGGTCTGGTTCTCTTGTAAATTCAACGAAAAATCTGAATATTCCATACAATAATACAAATAGCCAGAATAAAAAGCCTTCTTTTTTGATGAGTTTATCACGCGAAAAATATAAGATCAAAAATAATATCAGACCTTCAAATAAAGCTTCGTAAAGCTGAGAAGGTTGTCTTGGAATGTATCCACCTCTTGGAAAAGCAATTGCCCATGGAAGATTTGATGGCCTACCCCACAATTCATCGTTTATAAAATTTGCAATTCTTCCAAAAAAAATACCAACTGGCGCTATAACAGCAACTTCATCTGCAAGTTTATAAAACCTTACATTGTATTTTTTGGAGATATACAAACCTACCAGAACAAGGCCTATTAAAGCACCGTGGAAACTCATCCCACCTTGCCATACATAGAATATTCTAAGCGGGTGATTCATATAATAAGCAAAGTTATAAATGAGCACATAGCCTAGCCTACCACCAATTATTACTCCTATTATGGAATAAAATATCAAATCATCTGCTATCGATTTGTTTTTAAAATAATCAGAAATTTTTATTCTGTGTTTGATATAAAAATATCCTATTAAAAAACCTAATGCATAAGCTATACCGTACCACCTTGCATTAAAAGGTCCGATTGTTTTACCAAAAATATGAAATGGTCCAATTGAAAAAGCTATAGGGTTAATGTTTGGATAAGGTATCATTGTTTCCTCTCATATATTATAGGCAAATTTGTTATGCCTTCTGTTTTTAATTTTTCTGCAATTTTATTTGCCTGTGAAAGACTATGAACTGCTATTATTACTCTTGTGTATGGAGTATTATTTATTATTGTCTGCTCACTTGAAGCATTATAGCCTTTTTGGATAAGTGAAATAACCAAATTTAATGCTTTCGATCTATCAGGAAATGATGCAACTTGAACGATGTAATTGGCTTGTTCTTTAGGTACCTTTTGCTGACTAGGTACTTTTTGTTCATTAACGTTTGTAGTTGAGTTTTTAATTTCATGTATTTTTGGTTTAGCCTGTGTAGCTATTTGTTGCGCAGATTTTTGGATTTCTTGCGTTTTTGAGCTTTTGGTTTCATTTGTTTGATTGACAAGACTGTTAACAATTGCATTTATCTCAGATTTTGTGGTATTTGTGCTATTTGTTTGAATAGTTATTTTAGCCTGGTTATTTGTAATTGATTTTGGTTTTTGTGGTTCGGCAGATGAAGTGTTGTTAGCTTGAAGTATCTGTATATTACTTGCAAGTTCTTTGTTTATATTGATATTTCTAAAATAAGCAGATGAAACAAAACCTATACCATAGCCAAAACCAAAAGCAATTATAATTGAGATAATCAATGTCCAAATTCCAAAACTCGTTTTTCTTTGTGAGTTTTGGTTGCTTTGATCAAATTTAAATTTTTCTTGATCCATAATAACCTCACATTTTGTTCTTTGCTTGAATACCAATTAATGATAGACCCAAAGCCAAAACAAAAGCAACGGTTTTAATTAATCCCACCCTTGCACAACTTAAATCTTTATTTTCACCAATAACTTTGTGTTTATTGTAAAATTGATGTAGTTTTTCTGCAATCATAAGCAAAGATTTTGTAACCAGATATGGTTCTAAAGTTTTTGCGCTATCATGCAAATACTCTTTAAACTGAAGTAAAGATTTAATTAGATTAATTTCTTCAGTTTCTTGCAAAAGCTTGATCATACTTTCATCTAATTCGTTATTGCAATTACTTTTTTCTAAAATGCTCATAATTCGAGCATGAGCGTATTGTATGTAGTAAACCGGGTTATCCATAGATTTTTTCTTTAAAAGTGAAATATCTATATCTAAATGTGAATTAATGCTTTTTGATACAAAAATAAATCGAGCAGCATCTGTGCCAATTTCTTTAATAAGTTCTTTTAGTTCTATGTATGTAGCTTTTCTTGTTGACATAGAAATTTTATTATTTTCCTGGATTAAATTTACAAATTGTACTAGTAAAATAATCAATTTTTTACTATCAATACCTAAAGCTTCCAGCGCAGCTTTAAGTCTTGCAACATAACCATGATGATCTGAGCCCCAAATATCTATAACCATATCAAATCCACGCTTTAAAAATTTGTTTTTATGGTATGCAATATCGCTTGATAAATAAGTATATTTGCCGTCTTGTTTTATAAGGACTCTATCTTTGTCGTCGTTAAACTGTGTTGTTTTAAGCCATAAAGCACCATCTTTTTCGTAAGTAAAGCCTTTAGATTTAAGAAGTTCAATGGTGTGTTCTACTTCGTTGTTTTGGAATAAACTACTTTCACTAAAGAAAACATCGAATGTTACCTTAAAATTTTCCATATCGTGCAGTATATCATTCATAATTGTGTTTTTAGCTTTATCTAAACAGATGTCGATAGCATTATCCATACTGAGTAAATTATCTTGGTAAGTTTTTATTAAATCACGTGCAATATCTTTTATGTATTCTCCCTGGTAAGCATCTTGTGGAAATTCTATTTTTTGACCAAGCAACTCCTTGTATCGTAAGAAAGTTGAAAAACCAAGCATATGCATTTGATAACCAGCATCATTAATGTAATATTCTTTTACTACATTATAACCTAAAAAGCTCAGTATTCTTGCTAAACTATCTCCTATTGCAGCACCTCTGCCATGTCCTATATGAAGTGGTCCTGTTGGATTAGCGCTAACAAACTCTATTTGAATCTTTTTTTCTGGTATGTCTTTCAATTTGAAATATAGCTCTTTTTTTTGCGACAATGTTAAAAATTCTTTAGATATGGTTTCATTGGTTAGGAAAAAGTTAATAAAACCCGGCTTTTCAATTTTGATTTTAAATTTGTTGCTAAATTCAGAATTTTCACAAAAAGCTTTAAAGTCTTGTGCTATGTTTATGGGATTCTGTTTAATTTTTTTTGCTAAAACCATTGCAAGGTTTGTTGAGTAATCGCCAAATACTGCTTCTGGAGGATAATCTATACTATAATTTACGTACTCATAAGACTTATTTTCTAAATATTTATCAATGATTGGTTTTATTAAGAATTTCATTTTGTGTTTTCTTTATCTTCGAGTTTTTCTGGCTCTTCTTCTTTAGTATCTTTTATGGAATTTTTAAAATTTTTAATACCTTTTCCTAACCCCGCCCCAATTTCTGGTAATTTTCTTGCGCCAAAAATCAAAGCCACAAGTAATACTACAAGAATAATATGGGTTTCACTAAGCATCTTCTACCTCCTTGTTTGTATATATCATAAGTTTTAGAAACTTGCAAATTGTATTTTTAATTTAAAATAAATAATTTGACAAATAAAAAGTGTTGCAATTTTAGATTAAATATGATAAAAAATTGAAGCTGTTTTTACGGGGTGTAGCGCAGTTTGGTTAGCGCACCTGCCTTGGGAGCAGGGGGTCGGTGGTTCAAATCCACTCACCCCGACCACTATAAGCGCCCGTAGCTCAGCTGGATAGAGCAACGGCCTTCTAAGCCGTGGGCCAGAGGTTCGAATCCTCTCGGGCGCGCCATTTTTTCTTGTGAGTATTAAATGATTATGTAATAATCGGATTCAAGTAATTTCAAAAGTAAATGTTTCTTTTGTTTTTTGGATATGATTTTCTTCCGTAAGGATAGCTTTATTATTATTGTCTATTATTAAGACATACGAGTATTGGGTTCCATAATTTTGAGTTTTAACAAAAATCGAAGAAAGCTCTATTTCAAATGCTTTATCAATACCTGTATTTGGTAAATTATCTTTAAATTTTGTGGTATCATGTAGCATTTCTAATAATGAATCAATTAGTGTATTTTGATTTTTAGTTGATGATATGATATTTTGAAAATTTATTTTTGCTTTTTGCGTTTTGGGCCAATTTGCATCTATAAAACTATTACTCAACGTGTGAATTCCATGTTTTATTTTGAGTAGTTCTTTATTAATATTGGAAAAATAATAAAGCTCATCAATTGTACCAAATACAAAATTAAAAGGGTTAAATTTTTCCGGTTGTAAATTTTTTATAAAAATATTTTTATCTATATTTTTGGTTAGATAATTCCATACAATTAGGCCTCTGGATGGTGCATCTGTTTTTAATAAAGAAGGATTTCTATAATTTGTTAAAAATGCTAATTTACCTTTTTTTGTAATACCAAAAAAGCTTCCAAA
>NZ_JAGDWY010000063.1:15697-25302 GCF_023256235.1 Desulfurella sp. | reverse complement strand
TCGTGGTCAAATTCGTACCAATAAAAAGGTAAACTTTTTCTTTTGTAGTATTCATCACGATTGGCTGCTAAAATTAATTTGTATTGTTGCAGATGGTTTATTGAAAAGACAACTAAACACATATTTATTATAACTTAAAATCCATTATAAATTTCTCCCCTATAAAGCGGTATATCTATTTGACCTTTTGAGAAGACTATCTGGTATAGTTGTGTATCTCCCCATGTAAATGATGCTTGTGCTCCATTTAGGTAGAGTCTCCACATTCTAACAAACTTATCATCAAATAGTTGTTGTACTTTATCAATGTTTTTTTCAAATCGTTCAATCCAGTGATGTATTGTTTTTGCATAATGAGGCCTTAAGTTTTCTATATCAATAATGTAGAATTTTACTTTTCTGATTCTTTTTACCAGTTCTTCTAAAGATGGCAGATAACCACCCGGGAAAATATATTTCAGTGTCCATGGATCTGTTGGAAGCGGTTCATTGTGCCCTATTGTATGTAAAAGACCTATTGAGTATGGCTCAAGAAGAGTATCTATTTTTTTAAAGAATGTATCTGCATAGTTTTTTCCAATATGCTCATACGCACCTATTGAGACAAATTTGTTGAACTTGCCTTTTAAGTTTCTATAGTCTTCATATATTACTTCAATATTTTTTTCCAAGCCTTCTTCTTTGATTTTGTTTTTTGCAAACTCATACTGATTTTTAGATATAGTGCAGCCCAAACCCTTTATATCATTTCTTTTTGCTGCATATATCAAAAAACCACCAAACCCACAGCCTACATCTAAAACAGTATCATTGTTTTTTAGATGAATTTTTCTACATATAAGCTCATACTTGTTGTTTTGAGCATTTTCAAGTGTGTCGTCTGGATTTTTAAAGTAAGCGCATGAGTAAGTATAGCTTTTATCCAAAAACAAGCCAAAGAATTCATTGCCTAAATCATAATGGTGTGATATGTTTTTCTTTGCACCTTTTTTGGAATTTATATTTGAAAGCTTGTTTGCAAGGATTTCGAGTTTTGTTTTTACAGGTGCTTTTATGCCTATTTCTCTAATAAAATGTTCAAGGTATAAAACATCCTGTAGGTTGCCTTCTATCTCAAGATTTCCATTTGTGTAATTTTCTCCAAAACCAAGACTCAAATCACTCATTAACTCTTTTAAAACCAAAGGGCTATTTATCTTTATTGTTATCTTGCCCGGTATTGTTCCAAACTGTTTTGTAGAGCCATCCCAGTAAATAATCTTTGAAGGAATGCTATTGCTTACTTTCTCTAATATACTTTCTATTAGCTTTTGAAAATCAGCTATTGCATCCATATAACCCTCCTTTTGCTAAAATATGTCAGCTAAAAGAGTTTTTCTACAATAAACTTTAGTAGTTTTGGTAGAGGTTTTCACCTCAATAAAGAAATTTAATCTACTTATTGTTAATATCAAGTTAACTTAGAATATGTAATAATTGTCGAAAACATATTTAATAAAAGTGAATTTATTTTTTCAATAAGTAATTTTATAGATAAAATAAGGAATCAAATATAAAATTTTAATATTTATTTTTTTCCATATGGTTTTACATATAATTATTTTGCAAAAATTTTAATATTTTTTATTCCTCTATTAGTTTTTTCTTACATCTCCTATACGTTAATTTTTAAAATTTGATAAAATTGATTTATGCTAAAAATTTTCATCTATAAAATGTTTAATTTTATCGATTTGTGTACTCCTTTTAAACAGTGGTGTATTGTCTTGCTTGTAACACATTAGATTTTCTTCAAATGTTTTTTTATTGTTTATGTAAAAAACACCAAGTGGCATAGGATCGTTTTCAAGTGCTTTTTGGAGTGCGAGTATTTTGTTTTTGGGATCGTGATTTTGCATTATGTATGTGTGTTCACTATACCATTGATAGGTATTGACTTTATTAAAACTGACGCATGGTTGAAACAGTTCAACCACAGCAAAACCTTTATGATTGATCGCCTGGGCAATAATATCTGCTGTGTAATCTTTGTTTCCAACATAAGCTCTTGCTACAAATGAGGCATTTAAAACTATTGCAAGCGCAATTGCATTTAATGGCTCTTCAAATACGCCAAATGGCTGAGTAGTTGTATGCTGGCCAATCATTGTTGTAGGCGAGCCCTGCCCTTTTGTTAAACCATAAATTTGGTTATTATGTATGATAACTGTAATATCTGAGTTTCTCCTTATACCATGCAAAAAATGGTTTCCCCCTTCTGAATACATATCGCCATCGCCACCTTCAGCAATTACGACGAGATTTGGATTTGAAGCTTTAAGTGCCGAGGCAATAGGTATTGCTCTTCCGTGTAGCGAATGAAAACCGTGCGTATTTATATAGTGAACTATTTTTGCAGCCTGCCCTATACCGCTAACTATAGCTATATCTGTTGGCTTTAAATTCAATTTTTTGAAAGCTGAAGCCAGTGCATCTCTTAGTGGAAAATTGCCACAGCCTGGACACCATGATACATCATAAGAATCAGGTCTTTTTGGTTCAAATTCACCAAGCGTGCTCATCTAACCTCCAATGCCATTTCAAGTTTTTCTTTTAATTCTTCAACAAAAAATTGTCTTCCTGTGTACTTATTTATGAGCTTATCTACTTTTATGCCATATTCTTTCCAGATCAGGTTTGCAAATTGACCTGAAAAGTTTTGCTCAACAAAAATTAATTTCTGGGCTTTTTTAAGGTAATTTAAGCCTTCATCATTTAAAGGGTACAATTGAGAATAGCATAATAGTCCTGTATCGTCTCTTTTTAATAATTCTAAAGCCTCTTTTGTATTTTCATACAATGAGCCATAACAAACAACTAAATTTTTAAATATTTGTGGTCCTATATACATCGGTTTTAATGATTCACTTTTTATACCATCTATTTTTCTCATTCTTTTTTCAAGCATGAGTTTAGACAACGTTTCATCTTCTGTAATATCTCCATACTCATCATGCTCGTTGCCATTTGCTACAATAATTCCGTCGCCAAAACCTGGGATACCTCTTTTTGATATACCGTTTTGAGTTAATTCGTACCTTTTGTAATCTTGAGGTGTTTGGATGATATAATTTTTGGGTTCCAAAAATTCTAATTGCGTTGAATCAATATTATACATCATGCTCATAAAATATTGGTCAGTCAAAATATAGCTTACACATTGGTATTTATCAGCTATATCAAAAGCTTTTTGCGTTACAAAAAACGCATCTTCTATATTTCTAGGTGAAAATATAGCTCTTGGAAAATCACCGTGAGAAGAGTACAAAACTAAGTTGAGGTCGCTTTGAGATGTTCTTGTAGGAAGACCGGTTGCAGGCGATGGTCTTTGAGCTAAATGAACCACAAGTGGTGTTTCAGTCATACCAGCAAGACTTACGCCTTCTTCCATAAGAGCATAACCTCCCCCAGATGTTGTAACAAAAGCTCTAACTCCTCCAAACCATGCACCAATTGCAGCGTTAACAGCTGATATTTCATCTTCAAATTGTTCTACTACGATATCAAATTTATCCATTTGATGGGCTAAAAATATTGCAACATCTGTAGATGGTGACATTGGATAAAAAGATAAAAACTTTGCATTTGAAGATAATGCTCCAAGGGATACAGCCTGTGAACCACTTAGTAAAGCATATTTTTTTGGTGTTAGGTAATCAATTTGTGGTTTGATTTTGCTATATGAGCTATCTTTAAATAGATTATAGCCAGCATTGTATGCCTCAATGTTTTTTTGTGCAACATCAGGATCTTTAAAATGATTTTTAATTATATTATGTGCAATGTCAGCATTAATCTCAAAAATTGACGATATAAACCCAAACGCAACAGTGTTTGCAAATATTGCGCTGCCAAGATTTTTAGCTGTTTTTAAAAAATCAACTGTAAAAAATTGAGAATTATACTCATCTGTTATAAAATCTTCTTCTGAAAAAATTATTGTGTCTTTTGATATTCTATTTTTTGAATGATCAAGTGCATTTTTTGTAAATAAGAATAAAAAATCTGCAAACTGCTTGTAACCTTTATTTTCTTTTGACGAAACCCTTATGGTGGTAGAGTTTACGCCACCTCTTACCCTTGACATATATTCTTTATCGGAAAACACAAAAAAACTTGCTTCTTTAAAGGCTTTTGAGACTAATGCTTCAACCGTTTCAACGCCTTGACCTGCTGCGGCTGTAAGGACAATAGTATAATCCATATTTACTCCTTTCTTAACTGTTCTTCAATATGGCTAAACTCGGCTGATTCAACCCATTCCTGACCTTTCCTTATAAATTCCATTAAGTTTTCCAGTATAATTCTGTGTTTATCTTCTTCTTCGGAAATTAGCTGGAGTATGTTTTTTTCGTTTTCATTATCGGATTCAAGAGATTTTTGTTTATAAAAATCTCTTGAATCTATTTCGATTTTTATTGCTTTGCTGTAGACGTCTAATAAATTTTGTTCATCTGAAAAATCACTATTTTGATTTTTTAGTTTTTTAAATAAATTTGGCACATTGTCAAATGTTGAGGTAGGCAGGTATTCGTATACACCTTCTTTAAATTTTTCTATAATTTTATAATGTCTTGTCTCATCAGCTGCAAGCATTAAAAATAAAGACCTAATCTCCTCTTTTTTTGCTTTTAAAGCTTGTTCATTGTAATAGTTTTTGCCATCTTCTTCTAAAGCTAAAGCATAATCAATTGCGTCCATAATTTTCCTCCAAAAACTTGATAATCTCGTTTATATCCGGTAATTCTTTGATTGGGTAAACTTTAGTAAAAATTACATTAAAATTTTCGTCAAGCAGTATGTTTACTCTGCCTGAAAAGCCGTATTTTTCAATAAAAACATCGAGCTTTTTTGAAACTTCCCCGTGGGGCCAAAAATCGCACAAAAGCGGGGTTTTTTCTATATTTAGACTTTTGGCCCAGGCTTTTTTAGATGGTACTGTATCTATACTAAGACCCAAACATACAGTATTTAGTTGTTTGAAGATATCAAAATTTTCTTCTAAACTTTGCATTTGTTTTGCACACACATCTGTCCATGCAAGTGGGTGAAATGATAGTAATACTTTTTTGCCCTTATAAGAATTTAAACTGATATCTTTAGAGTTCTGATCTTTTAATGTAAAATCCTCAACTTTAGAACCAATTGCTAAAGCCATAAAATCTCCTTTATTTTTAATTATTCCTGACTCACTGGTATTTTAACCTTTATAATATGCCATATACCAACTGGTGTTTTTAAATTATTGCCAAAGGTATCGCCGGGTTTTTTATCGCCTTCAAAGTAGTAAAGTGGTTTATTGTCGTATGAAATTTGTAATTTACCATCAGGTCTTTTAAATACTTTAAAATCTTTAGATTTTAACATTCTTGGTATAGAAAGTTCTTTTTCATAAAAGATAGGCCATTTAGACAAACAAACTTCATTTTTACATTTTATGTTGTTGTCAGTTTCATTTTCTAAATAATATAGAGTCATACCGGTTGGACCTACTAAATATGTGCCAATTTCTGGTTTTTGGGCTACATTTACAGTAAAAGTTGTTACAATTGAACAATCTCCTTCAACTTTTAGTCCAGAAAAATTAGTCGCAAATGCATTATTTAGACCTAAAAATGTAAAAAAACCAATACCTGCAATAAAATACTTGAGTTTCATAAAAAATACCTCCTTAGATTATTTTGAATTTTTTATTTTTATTATGTTTTCTTCTATATCTTTTAGTATCTTTCTTAAAGAAGCTTCGTGTCCTTTTTCCTGTTCGGCAAGAGATAAAAAAAGCTGGATAGATTCTTGAGTTTTGAATTTTTTTGCTGCATTCAGGTAAAAATCTCTTGCACTGATTTCTTTCGGGATTGCTATTAGAATAATTTGTTTCATTTCTTCTAACTCTTCAAGCGTGTAATCCATAAAATATCCTCCTTCTATTAAGTTTAAGCCCAAGTAATCTTTCCGCCTTCATACGCTATAAAAAGCACAATAGGTAAATTTGCAAAAATAAGGACATTATATATGATAAATGCAAGGCTATTTGTGCTTGAAATGTCTGGATTTGTAATCCTGATAACTATGCCTGTAATACCTATTAAAACTAATATAATAGAAAATTTTATCTTATTTTTAAAAATTTTTGTTGGTTGCTTATCATAGTTTATCCACCAGCTTAAGAAACCAGCTGATATTGCAGGTATAGCCATAATAGTAGCAACAAAGAAAGCATAAATAGCGCTTAATTCAAAGCTTGAAAGTGAAGTTAAAAGAAAAAGTAACTGCATAAGCGCAGCAAAGAAGAATAAACCCAAAGGATAGTGGATTAGAACTGGGTGCGGATGAAATTTCTGATAAAATTTTATCAGTGTTTCTTTTGAACTTTGTGTTTTTGATTCATCAATTTCAAGCGTATCTACTACTTCAAATGATTTTAAAACTTCATCAGTATGTGGAGCTAAAGCCAAAAAGTCTGTTAAATCTTCTCCAGCCCTATGACGAGCCATATGGACCCCATCTTTCCATCTTTTAGAATTTGTTACATCATAAACCTTACCTTTGTAGGCAACGTAAGCTTTTTCTCCATTTTGACCATTATGTTTTGAGAGTTCTTCCAATTTCATTAGTTCCCCCTTGCCTGAATTGTTTGTTTAAGTAATTTTCTTAAAACAAAACTTAAGATACCGTCATTTTTGTAATATTCAATTTCTTTTTGCGTATCTAATCTGGCAATAACATCAAATTCAATCTTTTGTTTATCAGATTTTAATGCCGTAATATGCAATAATTTATTTGGTTTAAGATCTTCAAGTCCTTTTATAAAAAAAATTTCGCTCCCATCAAGGTTTAATGTTGCATAATCTTGATTTTCATTAAATTGCAAAGGTAATATGCCCATATCGATAAGGTTGCTTCGGTGAATTCTCTCAAAAGATTTTGCAAGAATTGCTTTAACTCCAAGTAATTTTGGACCCTTTGCAGCCCAATCGCGAGATGATCCGCTTCCATATTCTTTTCCAGCAATAACAATTAAAGGAATTCCTTCTTGTTGATATTTTACCGATGCATCGTATATGAACTCAATGTTTTTTTGATCAAACTTAAGTGTGTAAGCCCCTTCTTTTGGTTTAACCAAAAGATTTTTTAACCTTACATTTCCAAATGTGCCTCTTGTTAATACCTCGTGATTACCCCTCCTTGATCCATATGTATTAAAATCTTTTTCTTCTACACCGTTATGAATTAAATAGTTACCTGCAGGGTAATCTTTTGGTATTTTTCCAGCTGGAGAGATATGATCTGTAGTAATAGAATCTCCAAATAACGCAAGTACTCGTGCGTTATTTATTTCTGAAATTGGGTTAATATCGATTTTAAAATTATCAAAATAAGGGGCTTTTTTTATATAAGTAGAATTATTTTGCCATTTATATAAATCAGTAGCTTCAACTTTTAAATTATCCCAGATTTTATCATTAAAAATCGTGGCATACTTATCTTCAAATAGATCTTTTTTGAGATATTTACTAATATAGTCATTAATTTCATAACTGGAAGGCCACAAATCTTTTAAAAAAACATTATTGCCATTTACATCTTTTCCTAAAGGTTCAGTTGTCATATCAATATCAATATTTCCAGATAAAGCAAAAGCAACAACAAGCATAGGTGAAGCAAGGTAATTTACTTTTACGCTATTATTTATGCGCGCTTCAAAATTTCTGTTGCCTGATAATACGCTTGCCACTATTAAATTTTCTTTTTTAACAACTTCTTCTATTACAGGGTGAAGTGGACCGGAATTTCCAATGCAAGTTGTACATCCATGACCTACAACATGAAACCTCAAAGCTTCTAAATATGGCAAAAGATTTGCTTTCTTTAGATATTCATCAACCACCCAGGATCCAGGAGCCAGTGATGTTTTTATGTATGGTTTTACACTTAATCCTAACTCTACAGCTTTTTTAGCCAAAAGACCCGCACCGATCATTACATATGGATTTGATGTATTGGTACAAGAAGTAATGGCTGCTATTGCTATACTACCATCTGATAATAAAAACTCTTCATTTTCAAATTCAATTTTAACAAACTTTTTTTTGTTATATACCTTTACTTCACCTAATTTCATATTTTTTAGTAATTCGTCTATTGAAGTTTCGTTTTTTAAAGTATTTTCTTTACTTTGCATATTTTTATTTAATAATTCATCAAAATTACGCTTTAGATCCTTTAAAATTATTTTATCCTGCGGTCTTGATGGACCTGCGAGGGAAGGTTCAACACTAGATAAATCAAAATCAATGATTTTAGAATATTCTGGTTCATATGAACTATCATAAAATACACCTTGATGTTTTGCATAAGCTTCAGTCAAATCAATTAAATGTGACCTGTTTGTTAGCTCCAGGTATTCTAAAGTTTGATTATCTATTGGAAAAAAACCTACCGTGGAGCCATACTCTGGCGACATATTGGATATTGTAGCTCTATCTGGAACGCTCAAATGGTTTAAAGCAGGACCAAAATACTCAACAAAGCTATCTACCACATTATTCTTTCTGAGTTCATTTGTTATGCTTAAAGCTAAATCCGTTGGTGTTGAGCCTTCTTTTAGTTTTCCTTTTAATCTAACTCCAATAACATTTGGTATTTTCATGTAGTATGGTTCACCTAAAATTACCGCTTCTGCTTCTATACCTCCAACGCCAAAGCCGAATATACTTAAACCATTTATCATTGTAGTATGTGAATCTGTACCAATTAATGTATCAAAAAAAGCTATTTTTTCATTGTTTATTTTTTTTGTTTTTACAATTTCACCTAAATATTCAAGATTAACCTGGTGCACGATACCAGCATTTGGTGGGAACGCTCTAAAATTTTTTAATGAAAGACTTGCCCATTTAATCAATTCGTAGCGCTCCATGTTTCTTTTGTACTCTTTTGCAAGATTATAATCCATCGCTTTAATTGTTCCATATTGATCTACCTGAATTGAGTGGTCGATAATTAAATCAACCGGTACTGATAAATCAACTTTCTTTGGATCACCGCCAAGAAAAGCATAAGCATCTTTAAGTGTTGCAATATCTACAATAGCTGGTACACCAGTAAAATCTTGCATGACAACTCTTTCTGGGAAAAAAGCTATTGCTTTTGATTTATCTGTTTTATCAAAATTAATTAGGTTTAAAATGTCGTATTTGTTTATATATACATCGTCTTTATGTCTAAGCATATTTTCAAGTAAAATTTTAAGGCAAAATGGCATTCGTTCTATTTGTTGGTATGTTTTAGCTATAACTTTTAGACTATGTATAAGGTAATTCTCATTTTTTATTTTTAAACCTGAGCAAAATTCTTCAGAGCCTATTGCAGCAATTCTATCCTGCCTTGCGATCCCCTCATTTTGTGCCTGTTCTATAATGTCATTCAATTCTTTTAATACTCCAGAATAAAGGAAAAGATCTGTTTTGGGCGCATAATGCTTGTATTTTATTCCAGGGCTTATCGGTGTTCCCTCTATTTCTGAAGAGACTCCTCTTGTTATGCTTGTGACAAGAGGCTTTCTT
>NZ_JAGDWY010000063.1:0-15687 GCF_023256235.1 Desulfurella sp. | reverse complement strand
GCAAATCTTGTGGACTATTAATTACATTTCTTACTTTTAACGGATCAAAACCTGCAATTGTGTGCGCAACATAACCAAGCTCTTGAGCTTTAAGCATTAAAAAAGCAACGCTCATTCCAGTATCAAACAAAAAATACTTTCTATCGCCCAGGATACAATCATCAGTTTCTTTTGATAATACTGCTATTATCATTGAAGCGTTATATGCCCACTCGTTGCCTTTTGATAAAGACTGTTTTAAATTGCTCAAATAGGGTTCATCGTAAACAAAGACAAATCTTTGTGGTTGTTTGTTAAAACACGATGGAGCCAAAGAAGCAGCACCAGCCAAATCTTTTATAAGTTCCTGTGTTATTTCTACCTTTAGTAAAGACCTAAATGAACGCCTTTTTTCAATTGCTTCAGCTACATTCATTTTGAACCCCCTTCTTCTCTTAATTTTTTAATTTTAGATTTACTGTAATTAGACTTTGTAGCATTGTTTTCGAAATTTATAATTTTATCAATTGCTAACAAAAAAAGGCCAAATCTATACTCGCCTACCTTGTTTTTGTCGTAGTTTTGCATAAAAAAAGCATTTTCATCTTCTTCTTCGACAATCTTCATTTGATGAAATATTTCTATTTGAGCTTTTAATGGCAAATTGCAGAAATAATCCAATTTATCTTTAAATTGATTGTTTGGTATTTTAGTTATTTGTTCTATAAATCCGATATCAAAATTTAGTTTCATTTTTAAATTTGTAAAAATAACAATCCAGCATACTTTTTTTAACAAATACAACAATTCCGTTTTTTAACTTTCAGAAATTCTAAAAGTAAAATAACTCTCTTTTAAATATTGTCAATGATTGTTTATAATTTTATTTAGTTATTTAATTACTTTAACTAAATTTGAGTAGATTTCAAAATATTCTTGTGTTATTTTTTGCCATGAATAATTTTTTCTTATAAATTCATCGGCTTTAAAGTGATTTCTTTCGTCTATTAAGGATTGTTTTATAGCTTTATAAATTGATTGCAAATCGTTGCTATTGCAAAAATATGCATAATTTTTAAAATACTCAAGTGTACTATCGCAAGCGCCTATAACTAAATTTGCACCAAACAAACCAGCTTCTAAGCTTGCAAGTCCAGGCGTTTCAAGCCAGCTTACAAGTGCGTGCGTATGAGCGCACTTATAAGCACCGCAGATTTCCTTTTGTTCAAGTGTTGTATTTATGTGTATTACTTTGTCTGGTTTTATGTATTCAAGACATTTTTTGTAGTATTCTTTGTGTGTTGGATAAACTTTTCCAATTAAAACTATTTTGATATTCCAATCATCAGCTGTAGCTTTAAGGAGATTTAGTATGTTTTTTCTTTCATCAATACGAGCCACGCACAAAACAAACTTATCAAAATTGATTTTGTATTTTTTCTTAAACTCTGATGCACTTATTGAATCAGATAAAAGATTTTCATCAACGCCATTTTTTATAACTTTAATTTTGGATTCATCTGCAACGAAGTTTTTGAGATAGTTTTTTTCCGCAATTGAATTTGGCAATATAAAATCACATGCATTTAGTGTTTTTTTAAATAATTTATCAAAGTTATGTATGTTTTCTTTTAAAAATGTTTTATAGGATAAGCCCTTTGTTACTCTTTTAATATCTTTTGCCAGGTTGAAAATGTTTTTTGGCAATATGTTTTTTATGAGTTTGTAGTAGATTGACCTGCCCTTTTTTTCAAGCTCTGAAAAGTCCGCGTATATGGGTGATATTACAATTTTCTTATTGTGTTTTTTGGCTAGTTTTACAAAAAAAGCAGTTTCGCTTAAGCGCTGTATATTAAATATATGGACAATATCGAATTTATCTATGATTTTTTCTATAATATTTGGATCCGTTTGTATTGAGCTTTCAATTTTATCTTTTAAGTTGTTTATTATAGCAAGCATTTGTATCGTATCGCCACCTAAATTTTCTAAATAATCTTTTCTGTTTATAAATAAAATCTTTAGTTTTTGGCTATCTTTTGTAAAAATTTGATTATCCTGCAACTTGAACACCCACCACGATTGTATTTTTGTGCAAATTTGCTAATCTCAGATTTATTGTAGCTTTCAAAAATGTTTGTTAAGGAACTTTTTACTTCATCCAAATTGTAGCATTTATAAAAAGGCAGACTTTCTATGTCTAAATAAAAACCGTTTCTTATAGTTTTATATTCTTCAATATCATACATTAACAAAATAATCGGTCTTTCCAAAATAGAGTAATCAAAGAAAACAGAAGAATAATCGCTTATCAATATATCGCTTGCGATTAAAAGTTCCTGTATGTCTATATCTGGCTGTTTAAAATAAGTTGCATCTTTATCCAGCGGGTGAAGTTTAACAATTAGCTTGATCTCATATAAATCAAATACGCTTTGAAGCTCTTTTATTAAATTTATCCTGCACGTGTGCTTATCTCTAAATGTTGGTGCATAAAGAGCAATTTTTTTTGCGCTAATTTCTAGCTTTTTTTTCACAGACTCTTTTATGCTCAAAGCAAATAAGGGGTTTTGTTTTGCAATAAAGAGCAAATCGTTTCTTGGCTGACCTGTTGGCAGAATCTTTTTTGCAGGTATACCAAAAGAGCTTTTGAATGCATCTATAGTGTGGCTTGAAGCAACGCATAGATAATCAATATGTTTGTGTTCAAAAAGTCCTAGTTTCTTTTTTAAGTAAAATTTTTTTGCGTCGATAAATGCATCAAAGCCCATTTTTTTTAAAGGCGTCCCATGCCATAAATTAATTACGAGTGTTTTTTTATTTTTCACATAATACACATCTTGAAAGTTATGTGTGGTTATAAAAAATTTTGCTTTTATTGCTTTAAAAAACATTCCAAAGCCAATTTTAATTACAGGCAGATTTTGTTTTTTTAACAAATTGTAGGTATTTATATCGTGGGCAACATAGAAAGCTTTAAAGCCCTCAGTTTTAAGCATAGTTAAATACAGATACTTTGTATTGTCTGTAAATGCTCCATTTAGAGAAGAAAATAGCACAAGACTTCTATCAATTTTTACAAATGGACTAAAAAGCGCCTTTGCAATGTTTAAAAAAAAGATTATTGCGTATTTTTTAAGCTTCCTTATCACTAAAAAGCGCCTTTGCTAAATTTAAATCTTCAAGAAAGTCAATTTCTATACAACGCTTTTTGCCTATATCAAGGGCAGAAATTTTTACACCTTTTTGTATTAGTTTGTTTATTGCTTCTTCAAAATAATCTTTGTTTGTACACTCTTGTAAGCAATTTTTAAATAATTCCAGGTACTGCGCTTTAATAAGATTAATACCAAGTGCTTCGCCTTTTGCGTTTTCTAAATTCTTTGATACTTGCGCGATGTAACCATTTTTATCCAAAATGTATTTTACCTCTTCTTGTGCAACAGCTGATATATTTGTTGCCATACAGTTGTTATTAAGGTTTAAAATATCAGAGATTATTTCATCGTCAAAAACAATATCAGCATTAAGCCACAACACATCTTCATTTTTAATTTTATTTAGAGCAAGCAAAAGGCTTTTTGCAGTATTAGTTGAGTGAAAATTATTGTTATATACAAATAAAAGCTCTGGAAAAGCTTCCATAATCATTTCTTTTTTAAAACCTATAACGATTAAAATATCGTTTATATCAATATATTTTGTAATATTTTCAATTTGTTTTTCTAGAATTGTTTTGTTATGTATCTTTGTAAGTGTTTTTGGTACTGAATTTTCAAGTCTCATACCAAACCCTGCAGCTAATATTACAACTTTCATTTTAGCTCCTTTAATATATTAATTATTCTCTGGGATGTTTTTCCATCGCCATATGGGTTTGTTTGCTTAGACATAGATTTGTAAGATTCTAAATTTGTAAGTAATAGTTTTGCATTACTGTATATGTTTTGAGTATCTGTACCAACAAGTTTTGCTACATTAGCCATAATGCCTTCTTGCCTTTCTGTGGTGTTTCTGATAACCAAAACCGGGATGCCAAATGCTGGAGCTTCTTCTTGAACGCCACCAGAATCGGTTATAACAAGGTAGGATTTGCTTAATATATAAACAAATTCAGGGTAAGTCAGTGGTTTTGTAAGTTTGATATTTTTAAAACCAGTTAACATTTCAAATGCTAAATTTTTAACATTGGGGTTTAAATGGACAGGGTAGACTACTTCAACATCATCAAACTCCTGTGCTATTTGTTTTATAGCTTCAAATATTGATCTCATTGGTTTGCCAAAGCTTTCTCTTCTATGAGATGTTAATAAAATAATGCGTTTTGTAAAATCAATCTCTTTGAAAACATCAAAATGAGTGTTTTCTATTTCAAGTTTTTTTAGAATTAAATACAATGCATCAATAACGCTATTTCCAGTTAAATAAACATTTTTTTTTATCCCTTCATTTTGCAAATTATCATATGAAAGTTTTGTTGGTGCAAAATGATATGTGGCTATTGCAGAAATTAGTTTTCTGTTTGCTTCTTCCGGGTATGGGTTAAAAAGGTCAAAGCTTCTAAGACCTGCTTCAACATGTGCTATTTTAATTTTAAGGTAAAATGCAGATAATGCAGCAGCAAATGCAGTTGTTGTATCGCCCTGTATAATAACAATGTCTGGTTTTTCTTTTTCATATATGCTTTTTATTTTTATTAATATGCTACTTGTTATATCAAAAAGGGATTGAGAATTTTTCATTATATGCAGGTTGTAATCTATGTTTATATTAAAAAAATCTGTAACCTGGTATAACATTTCTTTATGTTGTTCGCTAACACATACAACTGTATCAAAATATTTTTTTGATTCTAAAATAATTGGCGCTAATTTGATAGCTTCAGGTCTTGTGCCAAAAACAAACATTGTCTTCATAAAGCTTACTTTTAGCATATATTGTCAAAAAAAACAAGGAATTGAAGAATTGCTAGTGCAAAAAAAATATGTTAATATGATTTTGGTGAATGCTAAAGTTTGTGAAATTTTTTACTCTCTACAGTTAGAAGGCTCAATGCTGGGCTACCCGGCCGTTTTTGTAAGGTTTAGTGGGTGTAATTTAAATTGCGAATTTTGCGACACTAAGTATGCTTTTTTTGAATATGATACTTTAACTCAAAGCGAAATTGAAAATAAAATTTCTCAGTACAATTGCAAAAGAATAATTTTTACTGGTGGCGAGCCTCTCTTAAATGCTTATTTTATAGAATCTTTTATTAATAAACTTAAAAGTAAATATGAGTTTTTTTTAGAGACAAACGGTACAATATGGGTGGATTTTGCAAGCAAGTTTAAACACATTGTAGTTAGCCCAAAATTTGACAATTTAAATTTTGATGTATTAAAAAAATATAGCTTGCAAAACAATGTAGAGTTTAAAGTTTTAGTTGAAAACCCTGATTCTCTAAAACAAATTGAAGATTTTCTTAAAAGTTTAAATATAAATTCTGCTACACTGCAACCTATTTATTTTCCAGATGAACCTCTAAATCAATTTTTAGAGCGAACCAGAAATATTATTGAAGCTTTTAAACAAAGTAAACTTACAAATAAAGATGTAAGGCTTATTATACAAAACCATAAAATAATATACGAAAAACAAAGAGGTGTTTAAATGAAAAAATGCTTGTTAATATTTTCCGGCGGTCTTGATTCAACAACATGCCTTTTTTGGGCACTGGATAATTATGACGAAGTACATACAATAACTTTTGATTATCACCAAAGGCATGTAATAGAAAAAAAAATGGCTTTAAATACAATCAAATTAGCCAAAAATATAAAACAAAAAGATATAGATTATTTTGAGTTTAACATAGATTTATCCAGAATTGGTGCAAGCGCCCTTACGGATTTTTCAATTGATGTTCCTAAAAATAGAAATATAGATAATCAGATACCAATAACATATGTACCTTTTAGAAATGGTATATTTTTGGCAATTTCTGTTGCCTATGCAGAAAAGCTGGACATAAGCGACATCATTGGAGGATGGAATGTTTTAGATTACTCAGGATACCCAGATTGCAGACCAGATTTTTTGGAAAGCTTTAGACAGGCAGCTACACTTGGCACAAAAATTGGCCAAACAAAACCTTTCAATATCATAGCACCATTAATTGGATTAAAAAAATCTGAAATTATAAAACTTGGAAAAAAACATAACGCCGATTATTCTTATGCTTATTCATGCTACGAAGGCAACGAAATACCTTGCGGTCAGTGTGATTCATGCATACTTCGCGCAAAAGGTTTTGAAGAAGCAGGTTTTGTGGATGACTATATGGTTAGGCTTGCTACTTCATCAAAGGAAACAAAATTACATCCCTGATGGATGTATTGTTTGTTAAAAGCATTACAAGCCTATCAATACCAATGCCTTCTCCTGCCGTAGGTGCAAGTCCATATTCCAGTGCAACTATATAATCTTCATCGTACATAGAGGCTTCTTCATCACCTTTGTTTCTTTCTTCCAATTGCTTTATAAATCGCTCTTTTTGGTCAAATGGGTCGTTAAGCTCTGAAAATCCATTTGCAATTTCCATATTTGCAATAAATAACTCAAACCTATCTGTGAAAAGAGGGTCTTGTTTGTTCTTTTTTGCAAGAGGGCTTATCTCAACCGGGTAATGCGTGACAAATGTAGGGTTTATCAGTTTTGGTTCAACCAAAGCATCGAATAGTTCGGCTAAAATTTTTGCGTGGGGAGTATTTTCATCAACCTTTTTTTCTAATTGCAAAGCAAGTTTTAAACACTGATCTTTATCTGAGATTATATCGTCTGTGAGTTCACCTATTTCCTTTAGGGCATCTATAAACTTTATGCGCTTAAATGGTCTTGAAAAATCTATATCAAACTCACCATAAGTTATTTTTTTGCCTAAATTTAAATTATTTAATAGATAATCAAATAATTCTTCTGTAAAATCAAGCAAAAAATTATACTCTTTATATGCACAGTAAAATTCCATCATTGTAAATTCTGGATTATGCTTTAAGTCCATACCTTCGTTTCTAAAGTTTCTGTTTATCTCAAAAACCCTCTCAAGCCCTCCTACAACCAAGCGTTTTAAGTAAAGCTCTGGTGCAATTCTTAGGTACATATCAATATCAAGTGCATTTAAATGCGTAACAAAAGGTTTTGCTGCAGCTCCACCAACGAGTTTATGCAACATTGGTGTTTCCACTTCAAGAAATTTATTATTTATCATGAATTCCCTAATTAAAGCAATAATTTTCGAGCGTTTGAAAAAAGTATCCCTTACATCATCATTTACAATCAAATCTACATAGCGCTGTCTATATCTTAATTCTTTATCCTGCAGTCCATGGAACTTTTCTGGTAGCGGTCTTATAGATTTTGTTAATAGATATAATTTAGTTGCATTGATAGTTACCTCTTGAGTTTTTGTTTTAAAGACATTTCCTTCTATTCCTATAATATCGCCAATATCAAGCTTTTTGTATAAATCATACATCTGTCCAAGCACATTTTTTTGGCAATATACCTGTAGTGCTCCACTTACATCTTTAAGTTTTAAGAATGCTGCTTTGCCAAAATCTCTAATGGAAATAATTCTTCCTGCAATTTTAAAATTAGTATTTATACTTTTTAATTTTTCACTATCAACATCTTTGTATTCATTTAAAATGTCATTTAAAAAATATTCTGGCGAAAATCCGTTAAAGTAAGGATCGATACCTAAGGCTTTTATCTCTTCTAATTTTTCTATTCTTCTTTTTATGAGTTTATTTTCTTCTTCAATCATTTTCTTCTCCTTTTAAGTATTTTAAGTCTTCATATAAAAAGTCGTTTATATCGCCATTTAAAACATTTTCTGCTGCAACATTTGTTTTTTCTAAGTTGGTTCTATGATCTTTTACCATTTTGTATGGATGTAAAACATAAGATCTAATTTGACTACCCCACTCAACTTTCTTTTTTTCACCACTTATATCTTTTAGTTGTGCTGCTTTTTTTTCTTCTTCAAGTTTATACAATTTTGATTTTAGTATTTTCATAGCAGTGGCTTTATTTTTCATTTGACTACGCTCTGTCTGGCATGTTACAACTATGCCGGTTGGAAGGTGTGTTATTCTTATAGCAGAATCAGTTTTGTTAACATATTGACCGCCTGCTCCGCTTGCTCTAAATGTATCGATTTTTAAATCTTCCGGCTTTATATCAATATTTATATCATTTTCTATATCTGGTATTACACTTACGGCCGCAAACGAAGTGTGTCTTCTTTTATTTGAATCAAAAGGTGAAATTCTAACCAAGCGATGTATGCCGTTTTCACCTTTCAAATAACCGTATGGATGATCCCCAGACACAATAAATGTAATGCTTTTATAACCTGCTTGATCACCTTCTTGCATGTCTGCTATTTCAATTTTGTAGTTATTGCTTTGAGCCCACATGGTATACATTCTAAAAAGCATTGCAACCCAATCGCAACTTTCAGTTCCACCTGCTCCTGAATGTATTGTAACTATTGCATCATCTTCATCATGAGGGCCTGATAAAAGCGATTGTACCTCAAACGATTCTACTTTTTTGATTAATTGCTGTATTTCACTTTCAAATAAGCTTTCATCATTTTCTTGTTGAATCATTTCTTCGATTAAAATTAGCTCATCATCTAACTCTTTAATTTGGTTTATGATATTTTGCAAGTTTCTTTTTTTTCTTTCAAGTTGTTGCAAAAGAGCGTAATCATTCCAAACTTCTTTGTTTTGAAGTTTTTCTTCTATTTCTTTTATTGTTTGAGATTTTTTTTCTAAGTCAAAGATACTCCTTTATATTATCTAATTTTTTCCTTAATTCTTTGAGTGTCATCGTCTTTCTCCTTTTGATTATTTAAAAACATTTTTCTTAAAATTTTTCGCGCTTTTTTGATTTCTTCTGGTGACAACTCACCTATTTTTTTATACATATCTTTTCGGTTCAGTGTTGCTATTTTGTTAAATCTTACATAGCTTGGCATAAGCAAGCCTTTTTCTCTATAATTTTCTATTTCAAGTTCCATTTCCTCGTTATGTTTGTGTGTCGTTATCCTTGCAACTACAATATCTTCATCGCCAGTGTCAATAAGTACAAGCGCAGGCCTTCTTATTGTTTTGTCTAAATTTGTAAAAGGAAACGACACTACAACCACATCACCAAATGCATACTTCATCATATATGCTATCCTCGAATAAATCGTCAAAAAAATAGTTGTATGTCAAAAGCATCCATAATTTATCTTCTTCTGCTAAAAAAACATCACAAACAATATCAAAAACACAATAATTAATAACTTCAGCTTGCTGAAAAAAGTTTATTGCATTTTGCTGTACCTGTATATCCAAGAGATATTTCTCCATAAACTACCCCTCCTTGCATGCAACATGCAAACAAGCTATACCAAAACTCAAAAGTTTAAAATTTACTTGTTTGAAACCAACTTGCATTATTGCATTTGACAAAAACTCTGGGTTTGGAAAATACCTTATTGTTTTTGCAAGGTATTTATAGGCGTCTTTGTTGTTTGAGATAATACCAGCTATATTTGGCAAGCAGTAATCCTTATAAAAAATGTAAGCATAATTTATAATAGGATTTTTTGGTTTTGAAAACTCCAGTATGATTAATTTTCCTGATGGTTTCAAAACCCTTTTAAACTCATATAAAGCTTGTATTTTATTTTTTATGTTTCTTATGCCAAAGGATATAATCACATTGTCAAAAAAACTATCTTTAAATGGTAAATATAAAGCATCTGCGCATACAAGCTTTATACTTGTGTTTTTAGTTTTTTGTTTAGCAATTTCTAACATACCAAAGCTTATGTCTGAGCCTATAATATTTTTTTCTGGATCTTTTTTATAAATTGCTAACGCAATATCAGCAGTACCTGTTGCAATATCTAAAACATTTTTGCCTTTAATATACGATATAGCAGTTTTTCTCCAGGATTTATCTATATTAAAACTCAAAACATGATTTAATAAATCGTATGTTTTTGAAATATGTGAAAACATCTGCCCCACGTGCGTCATACGCTTACTTTTTATCATTAATAAGATTTTAAGTCAAATACTTTAAAACAATAGTTGAATTTTTTATTTTTTGCGTGTATTATTACATAAACTCTTTAAGTAGGAGGGCGATTGAGAACAGAAATTTTCTCAAAAACTTTGAAAGAAAAAAGCATAGACATAGCAATCTTAATGCAGTCAACTGACATTTTTTATTATAGTGGTACATTTGCTAATGGCGTGCTTATTATAACAAAAGATAATGAAAAGTTTTTGTTTGTAAGGCGTGGACTTGATAGAGCGTTAAAAGAGACAAATATAAGCGTTTCTTATATGCATAGTTTTTCAGATATAAAAAAATTTATACAGCAAAATGGTTTTAAAAGTGAAACGGTTGGTCTTGAATTTGATGTTTTGCCTGTTAGTTTTTACCAGAAATTTAAGGAAATTTTTGATAGAAGTCAGTTAATAGATATTTCAAATGATATTAGATGGCAAAGAAGAATAAAAGATTCAATTGAGCTGGAAAACATAACGCAAGCTGCCAAAAGCCTTGATTGTCTAATGAGCGATGCAAAAATATACCTGGAAGAAAATAAAAGAGAAATTGATATTAGCGCCAAACTTGAATACTTTGCGCGCCTTAGAGGACATCAGGGTAGAAACCGCATGAGAATGTTCAATGGCGAGATATTTATGGGACATGTTATATGCGGATTTAATGCTGTGGGCTTTTCTGGTTACGCAAAACCACTAACAGGCAAAGGCATGTATCCTACATACCCAGAAGGTGCAAGCACAGATAGAATTAAAAAAGACAAACCAATTATTGTTGATTTTGTTTTTAATTATAATGGGTATCTGGCAGATCAAACACGCACTTTTGTAATTGGTGACTTAAATAGCGATCTTTTAAAAGGCTACCAGTTTTGTTTTGATTTAATAAATTGGTTTGAAGATTATGCAAAACCTGGCATAAAAACTGTAGACATATATACAAAATCGCTTGAAAAAGCGAAAAATGCTGGTTATGAGAATATCTTTATGGGAATTGGAAAAGATAGGGTAAGTTTTTTGGGTCATGGCCTGGGTCTGGAGCTTGATGAATATCCGTTTATTGCAAAAGGAATGTACTATCCTTTGGAAGAAAATATGGTATTTGCATTTGAGCCAAAACTTATTTTTAAAGAAGGCGCAGTGGGTTTGGAAAATACATATGTTGTAAGAAAAGATTGTGTCGAGAGTTTAACCAAATTTCCAAAACAACTAGTAAAGTTATGATATACGATTTTGAATTTAGAAAAAATATTAAAAAAAAGAAACTATACGAAGCTATAGCAAAAGAAATTTTAAATGCATGGGATGCAAAAACACCGATTGAGATAAAAAAACGTTTCTTGCATCTAGCAAAAAAATATCACCCCGACGTTAACCATAAAGAATCAGCCAAAAAAAAATTCCAAGACATATCATTGTCTTATAGAATTTTAACTAAATGGGATGATTCTATTTTAAATGAAAAGTTTTCCACAATTAGTGAGTTTGATGTTAAGATAATCAAAATAAAGGCTAATATAAATGATGAAAAATCTCATATTGAACGATTCAAAAACCTTTATTAAAAAAGGAGGTAGCTTATGGCTGTTTGTGGCATTACAGTTATACCAATTGGTACATCTTCACCAAGTGCAAGTAGTTATATTGCAAAAGTAGTCTCTTTAATAAAAGAAAGTGGATTTAAAGCTATGCCTACACCTATTGGTACAGCAATAGAAGGAGATCTTGAAGAAATTTTAAGTCTAATCCCAAAAATCAGAGATGCAATTTATTCTGAAGGATTAAATAGAGTTGTTATGAATGTCTATATTGATGATAGAAACGATAAGCAATTAACTTTAAAAGGAAAAATGGAATCACTTGAAAATAAATTAGGAGGGAAGGTTTAATGAAGGTCATGATGCCTTTAGTTGGCGATATTTTAAGTGAACACTTTGGTAGAGCGCAGAGATTTGTGATTTACGAAATTGAAAATGGTGTTGTAAAAGACAAAAAATTTTACGATGCAATAGAGCATTTTGAAGGTGCTTTTCCTTCATGGGCTAAATCACAAGGTGTTAATCTCGTAATACTTTGTGGTGTGGGTCCAAGAGCAATAGAATTTTTTAACAGCTTTGGCATAGACGTGATTTCTGGTGTTGCACCACAGGAACACACAAAAGTAATACAAGATTATTTAGAAGGGACATTAATATATACCAATAAATCTGTTTGCGAACATTAATTTGGAGGATATATGGATTTTGTTTTTGCTTCGAAAAATATAGAACTTACAGACGCTATAAAAAATTATGTTATAAAAAAATTGGGTAGACTGGAAAAAATTTACGAGATTTTGCAAGCTGAAATAATGATTAGTGTTGAAAAATACAGACATACTGCAGATGCAAAACTCATAACAAAAAAAGATATTATAAAAGCCACAGAAACATCGCATGATCTTTATGCAAGTATTGACTTACTTTATGAAAATCTTGAGCGCCAGTTGAAAAAACTTAAAGGCAAAAAAACTGAAAAAAGAAAAGAAAGCACGGTAAGTCAGGTAGAAAGTGAGTTCGAAGGTGTTGAAATTGTTAGGAAAAAGATTGATGAAAAACCAATTAATTTAGAAGAAGCTATAAACCTTATCCAGAATAATACAGAAGGTGTTTTAGCTTTTTACAATTCCGAAACCGAAAATGTAAATGTTTTATACAAGAATAGCGACGGTAGCTACACACTTATAGAAACCTAAAATGGATTTTAAAGATCTTATAAGTCAAATAAATGATGTTGAAGTAGACATTTATGCAAAAGATAAATTCGAATTATTTCAAAAGATAAGTCAATATTTAGCTTCTAAAGTTAATGTAGATAGTAATTTAATTTATGATTTACTAAGGGAAAGGGAGTTGTTGGGTTCTACTGCAATAGGCAATGGATTTGCCCTACCCCACTTAAAACTTAAAGGTATAAAACCTTACATTGGTATTTTTGTTTTAAAAACCCCGCTTGATTTTGATGCAATTGATAATATGCCAGTAAGCGTAGTGTTCGTTGTATTATCACCTTCTGAAAAACCTTCATTGCAATTAAAAACGCTTACTTTGCTTGCTAAAATGTTAAAAAATTTTGATGTGGATAGTTTTTTAAACAAGAATTCTCAGGAAATTAAAAATTATCTTAATACTTTTGAAAAAAATGAGTAAAATTAATAAGTTTATTTTTATAAGTGGTTTATCTGGTTCTGGGAAAAGCAGTGCCTTAAAAGTTTTTGAAGAACTTAGGTTTTTCTGCATGGATAACTTTCCTTTGCAATTGATAAGAAAATTTATTGATATTGTAGAAGAAGGTGCTTTTGCTGTCAAAGATATAGCTGTAGTTTGTGATATAAGAGAAATTGACTTCCAAAAATTTTTTTTTGAGTCAGTTGAGTGGCTTAAAAGTAAAAATATTAATGTTATTATACTGTATCTTCATGCAAGCAAAGAAAAACTGATAACCAGATATCAGGAAACAAGAAGACAGCACCCTTTGAGTATAATCAAACAATTATCTTTAACTCAGGCTATAGAAGAAGAAAAATCCATTATGGAATGTGTTGCTAAAATTTCGGATTTTATTATAGACACAACAGATCTCAATGTAAATAACCTTAAAAATTTAATTTTGGCAAAGTTTGGGGATACTCAGGCTTTAAAACCTATCGTACAACTTGAATCATTTGGTTTTAAGTATGGTTTACCAGCAGAAAGTGATTATGTTTTTGATGCAAGGTTTTTGCCAAACCCGTATTTTATTGAATCGCTTAAAAATACAACAGGCTTAGACGAAGTTACTTATAATTTTGTATTAAGTCAACCTAACGCTAAAGAATTTATTGATAAAATAAAGGATTTTTTGCAATTTGTTTTACCTTTATTTAAAGAAATGTCAAAAAGCTATATTACGATTTCTATTGGCTGTACCGGTGGCAAACACCGCTCAGTGGCTATTGTTAAACATTTAGAAGGGTTTGTAAAAAGCATGGATTATATTGTAAACACAATCCATAGAGATATAGGAAGGTAAATTTATGCATTGTCTGGGTTTAAAATATTTTAATAAAAATCAAGTTGAAAGCATTTTAGAAAAGGCCGTTTATTTTAAAAGCACTAAAAATTACACTAAAAGTCTACAAGATGCAATTGTTGTAAACATGTTTTTTGAAAATAGCACAAGGACAAAAACTTCGTTTGAGATTGCCGCGCTAAAGCTTGGCGCAAGGGTTGTAAATTTTGATTATACAAAGTCAAGCTTGCAAAAAGGTGAAAACTGGATAGATACAATTACAAACTTAAACGCTATGCACCCAGATTTTTTTGTAACAAGGCATGCTTACTCTGGTTTTGCTTATTATATAAGTCAATTTACTCAAGCTAATGTTATCAATGCAGGGGATGGTACAAATGAACATCCTTCTCAGGCATTGCTTGATTTGATGACAATGTATGAGCACAAAAAAGATATAGAAAATCTTAAAGTATGTATAATTGGTGATATAATTAATTCACGTGTAGCAAGAAGCCACATGTATTTAGCAAAAATGTTTAACTGGGATTTAAGTTTTTATGGACCCAACACATTTTTACCTCAAAATATAGATATAAAAATAGAAAAAGACTTAAAACAAGCAATTTCAAACAAAGATTTTGTTATACTTTTGCGCATACAGCTTGAAAGAAAAAGTGGTGTAAATATACCTTCACTTGACGAATATAATAAATTTTTTGGCATAAAAGAGCCCATTGGTGCTTATATTATGCACCCAGGACCGGTAAACAGGGATGTCGAGCTAGATTCAACTGTTTATATAGATCGAAACGTGCTTATTACAAAACAGGTTGAAAATGGCGTATTTGTAAGAATGGCAATATTTGACTTTTGTATGTCAAACTAATAACGCCATAATCTTATTGATAAAGGTATTGCATCTATTATAAATTTGCTAGTTTTACCTTTATTTGATAAGTCATACAATATTTCCAATGCTTGGTTGTGATCAAGTGAATGTTGTCTGTATGGTCTAATTTGTCTTAGAGCAGAATATATATCTGCAACTGCCATTATTTGGTCAAATACAGATAGTTGAGTTTTATCTAAGCCAAACGGATAGCCGCTGCCATCTAAGTATTCGTGGTGGTGTGAAGCAATATCAATGATTTGTTTATCTAAATTCAGTTTAGTCAAAAAAGAAAAAGTATAATAAGCATGTGATTTCATTGCAAGCCAGTTTATACTTTCAAGTTTGCCATTGAAATCCAAAATAGCGTTTGGTACAAAAAGTTTACCGATATCGTGCAAATAACCGGCAGTTAGCAATAATTCGCAATCTTTCTCTGTAAAGCTTAAGTTTCTTGCTATGCTTGAAGCTGTGTGTGCTACATCTATTGAGTGCGTTAAGGTGAATTTGCTTTTTTTATCTATGAAGTTTTTTGCTATTTCCTTTGCAAGAATCATTAATTGTGCATCATCCAAAACGATAAATCTGTCTTCAACAAACATAGGCAAAAAGTATCTTATTTCTTCAATATTGTTTAGCATAATCAAAAACGAATCCATCAGTGTCGAG
>NZ_JAGDWY010000062.1 GCF_023256235.1 Desulfurella sp. | reverse complement strand
GCTTGTTGAGCATATCTGCGGGCAAATTTGATTATTGCTTTTGCAGCAATTTTCATTGCTTGGAGCTCTTCAATTTTACTTAAGCTATCTGAATCGTTTTTTAAATCAACTATTGTCTGATCTATCTGATCAATTATATCCAGCATACCAAATTTATATATCCTATCACCTAAAACTGTGTGTCCAGGCGCTCTTTGTTCCATAAATTCTGTAAAAATACCAGCTTCAAATGCATCTAACCATGCTTTATCCATGTTTGAAAATATTTTTTCTCTTATGGTTTTACCACTCCAATATGGAATTATTACATCTTTGTATAGCTCAAATACTTCTTTATCCACCTTATATGGTACTTTTTCTCTTTCATTTAAAATTTTTAAGTCTTTTAAAGAATGTAGATTTATTTCAGGGTAAGTTGGTGTTGCTTTTGGCAATTCACCTCTTTCTCCTACAATAAGTTCTCCTTCAAATATTGTTACTTTTTTGTTTTCCAATATATAATCAAATGCAGCAGCTCGTTTTAAAGGTATACTATTAATATCATTATTCTTGTAAAACTCTGTTAAAAGCATTGCCCTTTCTACGGATATTTTTTCTTGAGCCTGAATACTTTGCTTGTAGAGATTTTTTACACGCTTGGTGCAGCCTCTTAATGTTTTCGGTTTTTTAAAATCAACTATAGAACAATTTATTTGCATAATTAGCCTCCTACCTCAACTGTAAATTCTTGAGATCTAAAAAAATTTACTATTGAGTTAATTTCTTCATCTTTTGGCGTTTTGATGTGTTTTAGTTTAAAGTCCATGTTGAGTCTTTTGTATTTATCAACCATAAAATTATGATAGGCAAGTATATCTATTTTTGATATTTTTAGTTTTTTTAAAAAATTAGCTGTTTGTGAAAGATTATCAAGATTATCGTTAATTGTTGGGATTATTGGGAGTCTTATATTAATTTTATCTCTTGCAATGTTTGATAGCTTTTCTAAATTTTCAAGTATGATTTCATTTGAAACACCAGTGTATTTTTTGTGCAAAACTGGATCCATTATTTTTAAATCATATAAAAATTGATCAGCATAAACAGCCGCATTTTTTATATTTGAAAATTTTGTATAACCACATGTATCGATTGCAATATGTATATGGTTTTCTTTAAGTTTTTTAAGAAGAGCCATTAAAAAATTTATTTGCAGAAAAGGTTCTCCACCAGAAATTGTAACACCACCGTTTGTGTAAAATACTTTGTCTTTTAGTATCTCATCTAATATTTCATCTACACTGTATAGCGTGCCAATTGAAGATAGCGCACCCGTAGGACAGCTCTTTGTACAATCAATACATAAATCGCAAGAAAAATTATCAATATATACTTTTTTGTCAATTACTTTAATAGCATGTTTTTTACAAACAATTTCACAGGTTTTACAATTAATGCATTTATCATTATAATGAACAATGTGAGTCTTAAAACTTTTACTTTCCGGATTATGGCACCACAAACAATTCAATGGGCAACCTTTAAAAAAAACAGTTGTTCTAATACCTTCACCATCGTGTATGGAATATTTTTTTATATCGAAAATTAAACCTTTCATTTAAAATAATATTCCATAATAAATTTTTTCTGAACATCAAATGACCAATGTACATCTTTGATAAATAATGCAGCTTTTAAACAATCATTTTGCAAGAGATCTATAAATATATCATGTTCTTTTATAGACCTTTTTTCCCACTCTGGTAAATAATGTTTTTTTCTTGGAAAGTCGTAAAGCCTCTGGCGCAAGTTATCAATTATCTTAAGCGCGTGGTGATTTTTACTCAAACAAAGGTAAGTATTATGAAAATCTACATTGTTTTTATAGTAAAGGTCAAAATCTGAATCATCTATTGCTTTTTGCATTTTTGTATTGAATTCTTTTAGTTTTTCAATTATATTGGTATCAATATGACTACATACCTGATGTATTATAGAGCATTCTAAAGCTCCAATAATTTCATAAAAATATTTAATTTCTTCCAGGCTCAATTCGTTTATTAATATGCCTTTTCTGGGTTTAATCGTAACAAAACCTTCCATTTCAAGCTGCAAAAGAGCATCTCTTAAAGGTGTTTTACTTATTTTGAGCTTGTTCGATAAAGCATTTATATCAATATAGTCACCACCTTTTAAGTTTTGTTTGTTTATTTGATCTTTTAAGTATTCATATACCTGCTCTCGCAATGACTTTAAATTTATTTCCATCTGATATCTGATATATCACAGTTAAAGTCAAAAAAACAAAATTTTGACTTAACTTACTACTTATTCTCTTTTACCCATTCCAAACAAATTCAAAAGCATTAAAAATAGGTTTATGAAGTCAAGGTATAAAGCAAGTGCTCCAATTACAGATCCTTTTAATACACCAGAGCTATCTTCTACATCGATAGAATAACTCATTTGTTTTAATTTTTGATTATCGTAGGCTGCAAGACCCGCAAACACAATTACACCGATTACACTTATAACAAAGTACATCATTGGACTTTTTAAGAATATATTAACGACACTTGCAATAATAACACCAATCAAACCCATAAACAAAAAATGCCCAAAACCAGTTAAATCTTTCTTAGTAGTTAAACCAAATAAACTCATTATTAAAAACATTAAAGCGCTTGTTCCAAAAGCTGAAGCAATCACGGTTTGCGTATATGCTAAAAAAATAAAAGACAAAGTAACACCGTTTAGTAAACTATATAGAATAAATAAAAAAGCTGCCACCTGAGCATTGAGTTTATTTATTCCAGCACTAATTGTAAAAACTAAACCCAGCTCCCCAATTACTAATACCCAAAATAATATAGGGTTTGCTGCAATAGCCATCGTAATTTGCTTATTAATAGAAACTGCATAAGATACCAAAAATGTTAAGCCAAGACCGAAAAACATCCATAAGTAGACTTTACTTATAAAGCTTGACGCGCTTATTGCTTGTTCTTGTGTTCTTAAAATACTGTTTGGCATCCCTACCTCCTTTTTATTTTCAAATTATAATCACTTTTGCAAATTAATCAAGAGCATGTGGTTTTATAGAAACGATTATAATTGAGCTTGCAATAAACATCAACCCTATCACTGATGAAATAAATATCTTTTGACCCAAAAAGATATTTAAATAAATCAAAGATAAAAATGGTGTCAAATATATAGCATTTGATATAATATGTGTTTTTAAATTCTCAAGAGCTTTAAACCAAAATATAAAACTAATACCATTTATAAATGTACCATTTATAAATAACCAAAATAAGCTCTTTATGTCAGGAATTTTAAAAGAAGATAGTATAAATAATGTTGGTGTGATAAAAAATAAAACAAATAAAAAATAAAAAAAGACACTTGTGGTTTTCTCGAAATTTTTTTTCTTACCAATAATAGAATATGTTGCAGCGCTTAAAGCTGCAAGTATTGCAAAAAAATCCCCTTCAATATTTCCAAAGTTAATTTTAGCTATATTTCCTTTTGTTATAATAACCGTTATGCCAAAAAAACTTATTAAAATAGCAAAAATTTTTCTTATTGTTAATTTTTCTTTAAATACAAATATTGAAAAAATAAACAAAAATACTGGCCATGTGTAGTTTAGTATAAAAACTACAGCAGCATCTGCAATACTAAAAGCTTTATAAAGCATGAGATAATTAAAATAAATTCCAATAAATCCAATCAAAGCCATATAGAAATAATCTTCAAGTTTATATGAAAATAAAAGCTTAATTTTTTTTTGAAAAATTACAAATAAAAAAAGGACAAATGTAGATATTACACTTGAGTAAAAAAGCATCTGAATATTATCCAGATTACTTAAAATTTCTTTTGATGCAATTGGTATAAGCGCCCAGGATGCAATACAAATTGTTAAGTATAAATAACCTTTTTTAGTGTTTTGCATCTAGAGAATTTTGCTAATAAAAGCTTTAGTGCGTTCTTGTTTTGGGTTTGTAAAAATTTCCTGTGGTGAACCTTCTTCCACAATCTGACCGTCGTCCATAAAAACAACTCGATCTCCAACTTCACGAGCAAATCCCATTTCGTGAGTTACAACAATCATTGTCATGCCTTCTTTGGCTAAATTTCTCATAACAGAAAGCACTTCTCCTACCATTTCTGGATCAAGAGCACTTGTAGGTTCATCAAACAACATTACAATGGGGTTCATTGCCAAAGCCCTGGCAATTGCAACACGCTGTTGTTGACCGCCAGACAACTCATCCGGGTAATTATTAGCTTTTTCTTCTAAACCAACTTTTTTTAGCAAATTCATGGCTATATTTTCGGCTTCTTCTTTAGACTTTCCAAGTACTTTAACCGGTCCAATTGTAATATTATCAAGCACAGACAGATGAGCAAATAAGTTAAAATGCTGAAAAACCATACCAACTTCTCTTCTTACTAAATTTAAGTTAGTTTTGTTGTGTGTAATCTCGACATTGTTAATATAAATTTCTCCGCTATCGACTTTTTCCAATCCATTTAAACATCTCAAAAAAGTACTTTTACCGGAACCAGATGCCCCCATTATAACAACAACTTCTTTTGGCTTAACTGATAAAGATACACCTTTTAGTACCAAATTTTTTCCAAAACTTTTTTTAACATTCTTAGCGTTTATCAATTTTAAATCTCCTTTCTAAATACCCAGAAATCCCAGTTAATGTAAAAATCATTGCTAGATAAATCACAGCTACTGCTGTCCAGATTTGAAGTGATGCAAATGTGGTAGATATAATAATTTGACCCTGCCTTGTTAGCTCTGATATAGAAATTACAGACAATAATGAAGTATCTTTAATAGTTTGTATAAATTGATTAACTAAAGGAGGAATCATACGCTTAAAAGCTTGAGGCAGAATAATATATCTCATGGTTTGATATTTTGTCATACCAATACTGTAGGCTGCTTCTGTTTGACCCTTTCCTATAGATAAAATACCAGCCCTTATAATTTCTGTAATGTATGCTCCCTCGTTTAAAGAAAGTGCTAGTATACCTGCAATTGGTGTAAAATAAGGATGAAACCATTTGTGTAATGGTAATATCATTGGAAGCGCAAAGTAAATATAAAAAATTTCTACAAGTAAAGGCAAACCTCTAAAAATATGGACATACACTTCACCTGTTTTTTTAAATACAGGATTGTGTGAAATTTTAAGTAATGCAAAAATAAGTCCCAGTATTGTAGCTACTATTATAACAACTACAGAAAAAAAGAGCGTTAGTTTTGCACCATAGAGCAATTGAGGTAAATTTTGCCAAATAACATTAAAAAAACTACCCATCAACTTTATCCCTTTACAAAATTAAAGCCAGACAACACTATACAAATTGTCTGGCTTTTTTATTATTTTTTTAATTTGTAATTAGACCTGCGTTGTCATCTCCAAAATATTTTCTGTATAATTTTAAATAAACGCCATTTTTAATGATTTTTTCAAGTCCAGCATTAACTTTTTCAAGTAATTTTGGGTCCTGTTTGCTAACAGCTATACCATAATCTTCACCTGTCAATAATTTTCCAACTGTATGTACATTTTTATGAGTTTTTGCATAGTTAATATTAACAGGGTTATCAAATACAACTGCCTGAGCACCACCGTTTTGCAATTGATTGTAAGCATCATCGATATTGGTAAAGCGCTCTACTTTAATATCTTTCATTTTTGATAGCATTATATCAGCTGTTGTACCCAATTTTGTAGCTACAGTTTTACCTTTTAAATCAGCCAAATCTTTGATAGGGCTACCTTTTTTTACCAATATTGATTGTCCAGAATGATAATAAGGTTTTGAAAAATACACAACTTGCGCTCTCTGTGGAGTAATTGTCATACCAGCTACTGCCATCTGGATTGTGCCAGTTTGCAAAGCCGGAATTAAACCCTGAAAATCCATTGTGTGCCATTCTACTTTAAATCCTTCTGCTTTTGCAATGGCGTTCACTAAATCCACATCAAAACCCACAACTTTGCCGTGTTCTTCCATCTCAAATGGTGGGAAAGTAGTATCTACCCCAACCTTTACGACCTGCTCAGCTTGCGCCAGATTTGCCAAGCCGAAAGAAAAAACAAATGCAAATGAAACTAGAAATAAAAACAACTTACGCAACATACAAACCCCCTATTAATTTTCTATTTAAATTTTAACAAATTATAATAAAAATGTCAATTTTAATTAGAGGGGACTAATACCCCTCTTTAGTGTTTAAGACTTGGGAGGTCTTAAGGCCAATGAGATTATGATACCTACGATTGCTATTATCATTACTATTGGAAACACTGAATAATATGATCCTGTCATATCTTTAATTTTACCAGATAAAAGCGTTCCCAATATTGCTGCTATGCCATATGCAGTAAATATAACGCCATAATTTTTGCCATAGTATTTTGTTCCAAAAAATGTCTTGGTAGCAGTAGGTGCAATAGCAAGCCATCCGCCTAAAGTAAACCATAACAGGGAGAATGCCACAAAGTACATCCCAATGCTTTTTGAAGTATATAATAATCCTGTAGCTAAAGCAATAACTACAAAAGATAAAGATGCTGTATTTCTTGGCTTTAGTTTGTCTGTAAGCCATCCAAATGTTGGTCTTCCAGCAAAATTAAATAATGCAAATACTTGTAGTGCTGTAGCTGCTAAACCTGTTGATAGTTTAAGCTCTTTTCCAACGGGTGCTGCAATGCCAATTGCCATAAGTCCAGCCATTGCGCCTATTATATATAAAAACCACAAAATCCAAAATGTTGGTTGTTTCATAGCTTCTGGTCTATCGTAATCTTTTGCTGCTGTTGCGGCTTGAGCTTGTGGTGTAGAAGCAGAAGCAACTTTAAAATCAGCAGGAGGAAATTTAAAAGGGAGTGACAGCAAAATATTGATTATTAAAAATGCCACGCCTAAATACATAAAAGTATTTAGTGGTCCTACAGAAGCTATTAGTGTTTTAATAATTGGAGCCATAATTAAAGCAGAAAGACCAAAACCGCCAACAGTCAATCCTATTGCCAAGCCACCTTTATCTGGAAACCACTTAGCAGCAACAGCAATTGGACATCCATAAACTAAACCTACACCAAATCCTCCAATTACACCATAAATTAAGGAAAGCATACCAATACCTGTGGACAATCCTGCCAGTATCCAACCGATTCCTACAAGTATACTGCCTAAAATCATAGTGTTTCTTGGTCCCCATTTTTGCATCAAGTTACCACCAATGGGCATAGCTATTGCAAAAACAGCTAAAAATAACATAAAAGGGTAACCACTTTCTGTTGCTGATATGTGCCAGAGCTTTTCGAGTGGAACCCTAAACAAGCTAAAAGAGTAAATAGCTCCAAGCATGATATTGACAATTAAACCAAGTATAACGTAAAGCCATCTACCACCACCTACCTGTGCAGAGTCTTGTGCCATACTAAGACCTCCTTACAAATAAATTAATTATTTGTAAGAAATATATCAAATAAAATTTAATTTGTCAACTAATTTTTACTTAAATATTTCAAAATAATAAGTGAGATAAAAAAATGTATTAATTTGGACACTATCATTTAATTAACAATTTATCTTATAACAATCATTTATTGGTGACAATATATTGAAAATCTTGCAATTTTTGGTAACATAAGCGCCATGAAAACTATAGTAATTTTGGGCCAAACAGCGACGGGAAAATCAGAATTAGCATATAAACTTGCAAAAGCTTTAGAAGGTGAGATAATTTCTGTAGATTCAATACAAATTTATAAATACTTTGATATTGGTTCTGCAAAGCCACCCAAAAATTATTTAAATGATGTAAAACACCATTTAATAGACATTAAAGAACCAAATGAGGATTTTAGTGCACAAGAATTTGCCGTTTTGGCAAAACAAATAATTAAAAAAATTAAATCACAAAATAAGATTCCCATCCTATGTGGTGGCACATTGTTTTATTTTGATGCTTTATTAAATTCACTGGACATAATACCTCAGGTTGATTTAAAAATTAAAGATTTTTTTAATGACATAAGTGAAGAAAATTTTATTAATTTGTATGAATGGTTAAAAATTATAGATCCAAAATGGGCACAAAAAATAAATAAAAACGACAAACAAAGGATAAATAGAGCTTTAAGTGTTTTTTTGCAAACAAAAACAAGTTTAACAAAATTCTTTAATATGAGAAAAAAAGAAGATTTTTTTAAAGATTGTTTGATATTTTCATTGCAGATTACAGACGTGGACTTAGAACAAAAAATTACTGAAAGAACACTAAACATGGCTGATGATCTAATAGTTGAAACAAAAAATATTATTAAAATGGGCTTTGCCCACACAAAGCCCATGCAATCAATCGGCTACAGACAGGCATTGCTTTATATAAACGGCAAACTAAGCAAAGATGAAATGATACAAAGCATAATTAAAGAAACAAAACAATACGCAAAACGGCAAAAAACATTTTTTAATTCAAAATTTAAAGAAAGAAGCATACAGATTGATTACAAAAACGCTTTTGATACAATTTTATCAATCTTAACTCAAAGCCATTCTCCTTAATCTTTCGATACGTTCTTCAATTGGTGGATGGGTTGAAAAAAGATTCATGATACCTTTTGCACTAAATGGATTTACAATAAATAGATTTTCTGTTACAGGGTTTCCTTGTAGCGGTATTTGTTTTGAGTAATTATCAAGTTTTTCCAATGCGCTTGCAAGATACAGCGGGTTTCCACTAAATTCAGCTCCAGCTCTGTCAGCTTCATATTCTCTGGCTCTTGATATGGCAAGCTGTATCAAAGTGGCTGCCAGTGGTGCAAATATTGCAAAAGCAATCAAAACAAACGGGTTAGATTCAGAATCCCTGTCCCTTGATAGTCCTCCAACCAATGCAGCCCACCTTATCATATCTGAAATAATCATTATAGCACCAGCAATTGTAGCTGCAATGGAAGATATCAATATATCCCTGTGTTTTATATGTCCGAGTTCATGCCCTAAAACACCCATTAGTTCATTTTCGTTTAAAAGTTTAAGAGCACCAACTGTTACAGCAATAGCCGCTTTTTTTGGATTTCTGCCTGTTGCAAAGGCATTTGGTGTATCCTGAGGTATTATATATATACGCGGCATTGGAAGATTGGCATTTTGAGCAAGTTTTCTTACTATCCTAAATAACTCAGGATATTCGCTTTCTGTAACTTCTTGCGCATTATACATTGATAGCGCAATTTTGTCTGAAAAAAAGTAACTGAAAAAATTCATCAAAATAGCCAGGCCAAAGGCTATCAAAGCACCACTTTTACCTCCAACTGCATTTCCAATTATCACAAAAAGCGCAGTCAATAAGCCTAATAAAAGAGCTGTCTTGACTGTATTTATCATAATGTTTACCTCCATTTCATGATTTTTCAATAATGATTATAAAGCAATACCAAAAATTGTCAAGTATCCTTGAATATAGCACTTAGCTGTAGTATAATAAAATAATTAGATAGGGGGTGTTTTATGGGAAGTGTTTTAATTACAGGTGCTTCAAGCGGTATTGGGAAAGCTTGTGCAGAAATTTTTGCAAATGGTGGTTACAATTTAATATTAAATGCAAGAAGAATAGATAGACTAGAAGAATTGTCTAAAAACCTTATAGAAAAAAATAAAGTCAAAGTATATTACAAAAAAACTGATATGTCAAAGAAAGATGAAATTTTTGAGTTTGTTGATTCTATACCTGAGGATTTTTTTCCAATAGATGTCCTTGTGAATAATGCAGGTCTTTCAAGAGGTTTAGAATCTTTAGATAAAGGTAATATTGACGATTGGAACGAAATGATTGATACAAATATCAAAGGGGTTTTGTATATAACAAAACTTATTATACCTATTATGAAAAAACAAGGTTATGGTCATATAATAAATTTGGGTTCCATTGCAGGACACGAATCGTATCCTGGCGGTAATGTATATTGTGCAACAAAAGCTGCTATAAAATCACTTACAAAAAGTTTAAGAATGGACCTTTTAAGGACAAATATAAGAGTTTCGAGCGTTGATCCTGGAATGGTAGAAACAGAATTCAGCGAAGTAAGGTTTAGAGACAAGGAAAAGGCAAAAAAAGTGTATGAAAATATTAAACCACTTTATGCACAAGATATAGCCGATGTTATATATTTTATTGCTACAAGACCTCAACATGTAAACATTGAAGATGTGATAATAATGCCAACCCAACAGGCAAGCGTATTGATTAACGATAGAGACTACAAAAAATAGGAGGGGTATTTGTTTGAAATAATAAAGGAAATTAAAGAAAAAAAGCATCAAGAAATAAATGGTGAATTATTTATGGTATTAGAAAAACATTTTCTTGATGCTAGAAATGGGGATAAATATATTGGACTAAAATTAAAAGACAAAAGTGGTGTTATAGAAGCAAAAATATGGAAAAATGTATATCACTTACATGAAAATTTTAAAGAAGGTGACTTTGTTAAATTAAAAGCTAAAACAAATTACTATAAGGATAACTGGCAGCTTATTATAGAAGATATACAAAAGGTAGATGTAGATGAAAAGCTAAAAGACGAATTTTTACCCAAAACAAAAAAAGATATAGAAGTTTTATCAAAAGAACTTTTTGCCATAATTAACGGTCTTCAAAATCAGGGCATTAAAAAATTACTACTAAGCATTTTTGGCGAAGAAGAATTTTTTGTAAAGTTTAAAAAAGCCCCAGCTGCCAAAAGCATGCATCATGCATATATTGGCGGTTTGATTGAGCATACAGTATCAGTTGCCAAAATTGCAAAAGAAGTATCAAAGTTTTATATGCCAATTGATGTTGATATACTGGTTGCAGGAGCGCTTTTGCACGATATTGGGAAGGTTTATGAGATAGATGCTTCTACATTTAACTATACAAATGAAGGTAGGCTTATTGGTCACATTGTAATTGGTTACAATCTAGTAAAAGAAAAACTAAAAACAATAAAGCTTCCATTTGAACAAGAAGTTCAAATTTTACACTGCATATTGGCTCATCATGGAGAGTATGAGTATGGTTCTCCCAAAATTCCAAAAACCAAAGAAGCACTTCTGCTCCATTTAATTGATACAATGGATTCAAAAATGGAGCCATTGCAAAATCTACAAGCAAATGAAACAAATTGGAGCGAATCTATTAAAATATTAGGTAGAAGTTTTTTTATTCCAAAAAACAGCCAAAATCAAGAATTAACATTATTTTAAATATGAAATATATAGTATTTGAAGGCCTAGATGGAAGTGGTAAAACTACTATATCTAAAATGTTTGTTGAGTATCTCTATGACAAAAACTACAGTGTTTTTTATACAAAAGAACCTTATACTTCAGAAATAGAAGCATTAATAAGACAAAATCAAACAAACAAAACCTTACTTTTTTTATTTTTAGCTGATAGATCAGTTCATATAGAAAAACTTAAAAAGCAAAATGTTGAGTTTATTGTAAGCGATAGATCATTTTACTCAACAATTTGCTATCAAGGCTACGGTGGCGGGATTGATATAGATTTTGTTATTAAACTTAATGAATTTGTCGTAGGTAATTTTTTGCCTGATGCAGTATTTTATCTAGATTGTAGCCCTAAAATCGCATTAAGTAGAAGTAAAAAACTTGACTCAATAGAAAATAAAAATTTAGATTTTTTTGAAAAAGTTAGACAAGGTTATTTGGATCTAGCAAAAAAATACAATTTTTTTACAATTGATGCACATGATAAGCTACAAAATGTTTTTTTAAATGTTATAAAATGTTATGAAACAATATTTGTCTAAATTTACAACATTTTCTCTTATAAATGCAAGCCTTGATGATGCAAGAGAATTTTGCCAAAGTTTAAATGTAGATACCTGGTATGAATTTGAAGATTTAAAATTACAGGATGTAAATCAAATTAAAATAAAATCATCTGAAATAAGTGAAAAACCATACGCTTTTTTGATTGGAAAGGCAAATATCGAATCACAAAATGCTTTGCTAAAACTCACAGAAGAACCAATTAATTTAAATTATTTCATTTTTTACGAAACAGAATATATACTTGATACACTTATTTCAAGATCCCAAATTGTCAATTTTAATATAGAAGATCAAAATATTGATAAATTGTATGAATTTTTTGAAAAAAAAGACAAAAGTAATTTTTTGAAAGAACTTTTAAACATTAAAAATTTATGTAAACAAAATAAACCACTTTTTTTAAAATATATAAAAAGCTTTATAAAAAAATTGTCTTCTAATTTTCCAGAGAACTCAATTTTTCTAACTAGATGCTATAAAGACTTAAGGACCTATAATTTAAATATTGATTTATTTTTAGCTAATATGTGTATCGAACTTTGGAGGATAAAGAAATGAGCATAGCTTATGTTGTATTTAAGCATTCAAATAGTATAATTCCTTTTAAATATTCAAAATTTGATTTAAATGTTGGCGATTTTGTAATTGCTGAATCAGAAAGAGGTTTAAATCTTGGCAGGGTTATAAAAATTTCCCATGAGAAAGATGACAAGTTAAAAAGCATAGTTAGAGTTGCCACACAAGCTGATTACCAAAAATACAATGAAAATCTTATCCTGGCACAAAAAGCCAGAAAATATTGTTCTCAGGAAGCCAAAAATCTTAATTTAGACATAAAACTGGTAGATGTTGAGTATACCATAGACAATAGCAAAATCATATTTTACTTTACATCACCAACCAGGGTAGATTTTAGACACCTGGTAAAAAAACTTGCTTCTTACTTTAAAACACGCATCGAAATGCGCCAGATTGGTGTTAGAGATGAAGCTAAACTTATTGGTGGGATTGGCTTGTGTGGTCAAATTGTTTGTTGCAAGCGCTTTTTACAAAACTTTGAGCCTGTATCCATAAAAATGGCTAAAGACCAAAACCTAAGCATAAGTGTTAAAAAAATATCTGGTATATGTGGCAGACTACTGTGTTGTTTGTATTACGAAGAGCATATTTATTCAGATTTTTTAAAAAATTTACCACCAAAAGGCTCAATTGTTAAAACTGACGAGTGCGAAGGTGAACTTGTACTTGCAAATCCTTTAAAAAATACTATAACAATCAAAGATCAAGAAAATAAAATGATAGAAGTAAAGGCAAATTCTATAAAAAGTGTTATAAAAATTGCAGAAGAAAAAGGAGATGAATATGAAATTATTGAAGAAAAAGAATAGTTACTATGTCACAACCCCGATCTATTATGTTAACGACGTGCCACATATTGGACATTCATATACTACAATTGCGGCCGATACTCTTGCCCGTTTTCACAGGTTAATGAAAGAAAATGTATTTTTCCTGACAGGCACAGATGAGCATGGAAAAAAGATTGAAAATACGGCTAAAGCGTTAAACAAAACACCAAAACAATTGGCAGATGAAGTTGTTATTAGATTTCAAAATTTATGGAAAAAACTTGATATAACAAATACAAAATTTATAAGAACAACAGATGACTACCATAAAACATCTGTCGCGCAAATATTTGAAGAAGTATATAAAAATGGAGATATTTACAAAGATGAATACGAAGGCTGGTATTGTGTGCCATGCGAAACATTTCATACACAACCAGGTCCAAACAATACATGTCCAGATTGCAATAGACCACTTGAGCTAATAAAAGAAGAATCTTATTTTTTTAAATTATCAAAATATCAGGACAGATTGCTAAAGTTTTATGAAGAAAATCCAGACTTTATACTGCCAAAATCCCGATATAATGAAATTGTCAGTTTTGTTAAAAGCGGACTTAAGGATTTAAGCGTTACACGCATAAATCTTGATTGGGGAATAAAAGTACCTTTTGATGAAAAACACACGATATATGTATGGTTTGACGCACTATTTAACTATTTAACTGCTATTGGTTATCCAAATGAAAATTTCCTTGAAATCTGGCCTGCTGATGTTCATCTTGTGGGAAAAGACATACTTAAATTTCACGCTGTATATTGGCCTGCGTTTTTAATGAGCCTTGATTTACCTTTGCCAAAGCATATTGTAGCGCATGGCTGGTGGACAGTTGATGGCAAAAAGATGAGTAAATCACTTGGCAATGTTGTAGATCCAAACGAAATGATAGAAAAATACCCGCGCGATGCATACAGATATTATCTGTTAAAAGCCGTTCCGTTTGGTATGGATGGCAATTTTAGCGAAAAAGAATTTGTTGATAAAATAAATAGTGATCTTGTAAATGACCTTGGAAATCTAATTAATAGGTCTCTTACAATGATAGAAAAATACAATAATGGTATTGTAAAAGAAGCAACTGTTGATAATACAATAAAAAATTTAGCCCAATCAACATTTGAAAACATAAAAACTGCTTTTGATATTTTCAGATTTGACGAAGCACTTGAATCAATAATGAACTTTGTAAGATTTGCAAACAAATATATTACAGAAAAACAGCCCTGGACAATTAAAGATAAAAACGAACTTGATAATGTTTTATTTAATATATATTGTGTAATAAAATTTATTAGTGGGGCAATTTTGCCTTTCATGCCAGATACAGCAAAAAAAATCTACAATCAAATAGGCTTTGAAGACGACATTAGCAAAAAAGACATTGACTTTTTCTTAAACTGGAAAACAGATACTATAAAAATTGGAAAAAAAGAAATGCTTTTTAAAAGGTACGAATATGAGCAAAAACTTCAAGAAAACCAGGAGCGAATTAGCATAGATGAATTTAAAAAAATAGACTTAAGAGTTGCAAAAATACTGGAAGCAAAACCCATTGAAAAATCAAATAAATTAATGAAACTTAAAATAGACATTGGCGAAGAAGAACCAAGAACTTTAGTTGCAGGCATTAAAGAATACTTTGAACCACAAGATTTAGTTGGAAAAACAATAATAGTGGTGGCAAACTTGCAAAAGGCAAAATTAATGAATGTAGAATCAAATGGCATGTTGCTTGCTGCAAAAGATGGAAAAACTTTAAAATTATTAACTGTTGACGGCGATATTAAGCCAGGAAGCAAAATTAGCTAGTACTTATATATTTTCTTAGGGGGTTTTTATGTTTAGCGTAGATAGCTTAAAAGTTACATGCTTATCTGAAACAAGTTGGTTTGATACAGATTTGCTTATGAGCGATATTAAAAAAGCAGGCGGAATGAATACAAACCAATATTTGATTAACTGGGATTATAAGAATTCAGGTGGCTACAGTGCTTTGATAGAATACACAAAAAACGAACAAAAAGGTTACGCGCTACTTGATGTTGGCTGGAGAGAAACATATATGGACTGGGTGTTTGATAGGGAAGGTGTTATTGAGCTTTTAAAAAAAGATAAATTAAACGATGTTTTTATAAGCCACGAACACATGGATCATTTTTGGGGTCTAAACAGTATAACTAAAATTAGAAATGATTTTAACTTGTATATACCTGTTGGTTTTAGCACAAAAGGCTATGATATAATTGAAAAAAGCAATTTTAAAGGCAAACTAATAGAAGTTGATGACAGATTTCAAAACGATGAACTTTCTTCTTTTGTTTATAAAATGGATATAATTCTAGGCGTAAAAAATGAGCAAATTTTAGTATTCAATCTAAAAGATAAAGGATTTGTTACAATCACTGGCTGCTGTCATCCAGGTGTTAACTCAATGATGGAATATGTAAAAAACAATTATGGAAATAACCTTTATGGTTTATATGGTGGTTTGCATATCTCGCTACTGGAAGATTGGAATGATCAAAAAGCTAAAGAAATAGAAAAACTTGGCAGCTGGGGTTTAAAAAAAGTTGCCGCGAATCACTGTACAGGTGTGGTTGCCGTCGAACATATGATAAAAAAAGGTATAAATGTAGTCGGAGGCAGTGCAAAATTTGGCAGTCAAAGCAAACTGTATGTAGGAAATTCTGACAGTATAGAATTTTAATCTAAAAATTTAAAGTAAATGATCGATATTATTTTAAATAGCACAACAAAAGACATAATAATGGATAATTTATCTGTGGGAATTTATTTTACAGATGAAAAAGGCAAAACACTGTACGTAAACAAAGCATTTGAAGAAATGTCTTTAATAAAAGCTAAAGAACTTATTGGGAAAACACTTGAAGAGTTAGTAAAACAAAAGTACTTTACAGCATCTGCAACACTACTAGTTATAAAAACAAAAAAACCTGCTGCGGTTTCTTATATTACAAAAACAAATAGAAAACTTTTAGCTAGAGGCAAACCTTTTTTTGACCAAAGTGGAAATTTGAAATACGTAGTAAATACAGTTTATGATTTAAGTGAAGTGCACTATATGAGTAACATTGATTATGACAGCAAACAAAATAACAATAATCAGATTATTGCATTTAGCTCTCAGATGGTAAATATTGTAGACTTTGCACTAAGGGTTGCAAATGTTGATTCCACTGTGTTAATTACAGGTGAATCTGGTGTTGGAAAAGAGGTTTTAGCAAAATTCATTCACGATGCAAGCCCACGCAAAAATTATCCTTTCGTAAAAGTAAACTGTGCAAGCATCCCAGAAAATCTAATTGAAACAGAACTTTTTGGGTATGAAGGTGGAGCCTTTACAGGTGCTAACCCTAAAGGCAAAAAAGGTTTTTTTGAAGCAGCTCAAAAAGGAACAATATTTTTAGATGAAATTGGAGAATTGCCTTTAAATGTCCAGGCAAAACTACTGCAGGTTTTGCAGGATAGACAATTCACGCGAGTTGGCTCTCCTGGAATTGTTAATGTTGATGTAAGAATAATTGCTGCAACCAATAGGAACTTAAAAGACATGATATCAAATAAACTTTTTAGAGAGGATCTATACTATCGACTGAACGTTATACCAATACATATACCGCCACTTAGACAAAGAAAAGATGATATAGAGCCTCTTGTTAATTATGTAGTTTCCAGGATAAACAGTAAATACAACTTTAATAAGCAGCTCGATTTCGAGCTAATTGATTTATTTAAGTCACTTCCATGGAAAGGCAATGTAAGAGAATTAGAAAATGTTATTGAAAAACTTCTTGTAACAACAACCAAAAACATAATAACCAGAACTGATTATACTTCAATAGAAGATATTCAACAATACGATATAAACCCAAAATTCATACTAAAAAACTATGAAAGAGAGCTGTTGCTTAATCTTTTACCAACTTGCAAAAATACGCGTGAGCTTGCCAAAAAGTTTGGCGTATCGCAACCCACAATTGTAAGAAAACTAAAACAACATAATATATCGATTCAAAAGT
>NZ_JAGDWY010000061.1:1294-3993 GCF_023256235.1 Desulfurella sp. | reverse complement strand
GAACAATTATAGTATTTAGGTTGCCAAAAGGATCAAAATTAAATCAAATAAACCAAAAAAGTGTCCAAATTTATCAAAAATAGTTATTTTTTTATCATCAAATACAATATCAGCCTTTAGTATGCCAAAAGTATAAGGCTTTAAATTTGTTATCATTTTGCCTTGTGGACTAACTATCATACTAAAACCAGTATTTGCACATCTTGCAACATATATATTGTTTTCTACAGCCCTGTAAAAATCATCCCTATAAAATAAATGAAAAGTAGGCGTGTGACTAAACCACGCATCATTTGTTATAACTACAAGCAACCTTGCTCCTAAATTCTTAAAAGTTCTTGCAATATTTTCAAAATCTTCCTCATAGCAAATGATAGCCGCAGTTTTAAGACCATCAACATCAAATAATGTAAATCTCTTACCATGAGTAAAACTACCAAATTTTGTAACAGTGGTTATAAAGCTTAGATATTTCCTTAGTGGTATAAATTCTGCAAATGGTACAAGCTCGTGTTTATCATAATAGTCATACTTTTTATGATTAAAAAAAACTGCAGAATTATAATAATTACTGCCCCTTTGGGTTTGAGCGCCAAAAATTATGGGTGTTTTGTAATATCCAAGTATATTGTCAAAATCTTTTGGTTTAAATAAAAACGGATAAGCACTTTCTGGCCAGACTACAAGATCGGCGTTTGTTTTTTTTGTAGCATTTACATAAACATTTAAATTATTCATCAACATAGCATTGTCCCATTTTTGAGATTGTGAAATATTACCCTGAATTAATGCTATGGATTTTTTAATTGAACCATTTTTTGCTGGAAGATTAACAACAAAAAATAAACAAGCAATTACACCTAAAATTATGAGGGCATGCTTTATTTTATTTTTGTACAAATAATATATTGCTACATTAACAAATAAAAGTTTTAACCCCACAAAATAAGAACCAAACCAAGTTGCATCTTTTATAAAAAATGGTATATTGTAAACAAACATGCTCACATTTCCAATAGGATCTCCATATAGCACAATCGAACGCAAATATTCGAAAGCTATGTAAAATACAGGCAAAAGCAAAAAGCTGATATTAAATTTTTTTATTAAATAAAACGGTGCTATTGTATATATCAGCTGGTATATACAGACACCAAAATACATAGAAAAAGCTAAAAAAAACGGTACATGATTGTAAACATAAATACCTTTTAATAAACCAATGTACAAAAAAAGAAAAAAAGTTAAAAAAGAAATACTGATTATCAAAAAAACATCTAAAAATACTTTTGAGCTTTTTTGTGAATTTAGAGAAATTAAAAGCGGCACAAATGCAAAAAAAGAAATAAAAGAATAATAAAAAGATAGAATAAGCAAAAATGGTGCTAAAATAAAAGCAAAACGCTCTATATTATTTTTTGACCACATTGAAATTTGTGTCCTGCTAAAAATGCTTCAATTGACATAGCATTCTTACCTTCGGGTTTAATTTGCTCTATACTAATGCTTTTGTTTTTACAAGCTACTATAAGTGAGTTTTTGCTTACTTTCACAATAGTTGCTGGTGTTGCGCTAAGATCGCAAACACTTGCTTTTAATATTTTATAAATTTTTGAATTGTAGTAAAAAAAAGCATCCAGATAACCAGCAAAAGCTTTTACCTTTCTAACTGCAAAACAAGCGTCATCATTTTCAAAATTTATTAAAGTATCATTTTTGTTAAATTTTTTAGTGTATGATATATTGCCTTTTTGGGGTTTTGGTTTTAATAAACCATCTTTGTAAAATTCAATAGCGCATATAATCATCTGGCTTGCCAGGTAAGAAATTTTATTTGACAGTGTAATATTATTGTCGTCTGGTGTTATTTCAATAATCTTTTGCATTAAACAATCGCCTGCATCCAGATCTTTGGTAAGCTTTATTATGCTTATGCCAGTGTATAAATCACCGTTTAAAAGCGCGCTAATGATTGGAGAAGCACCTCTGTATTTTGGTAATATGCTTGGATGTATATTCAAGATACCGTATTTAAAAGCATCAATGACATTTTGAGGTATTATTTTGCCATAAGAAAACAATACACCCATCTGGCAGTCTTTTATCTGGCTTAAAAAATTATCATCAAGCTTTTCTGGTTGAAAAAAATCAAGACCAAGCTTAATTGCCTGTTTTTTGATAGGGCTTTCAATTAGAATTTTGTTACGTTTGCCTTTTTTATCTTTTGTTGTAATAACTGCTTTTACGGAAAAATGCTCATTTATACTCTTTAACGTTTCAATGCCAATATCACTTGTACCAAAAAAAGCTATATTCATTTATTTTCTTTTAAAAATTTTTTAAATCTTAATTTTTCAACAAAATTAATCCTATCAACAAACAAAATGCCATTTAAGTGATCTATCTCATGTTGAATGACAACCGACAAAAAATTATCGAACTCAACTTCCTGCATCTGTTCTTTTAAATCAAGATATTGAACTTTTATATACCGCCTGCGATCGTTTACTTTTCCGTAAAAACCAGGAACGCTTAAACAACCTTCATCATGTTCTTCATAAAAACTCTCATATGAAACAATTCTAGGGTTAACCATTGCTATTATGTTACTATTTGCACCAATTGCCCTTTCATCCACTATAATTATTCTTTTTTTTATACCTATTTGAGGTGCTGCAAGACCGATACCATTGTTTTTT
>NZ_JAGDWY010000061.1:0-1284 GCF_023256235.1 Desulfurella sp. | reverse complement strand
TGATCCGGCCCATAGAATCAATAAGCTCTAAAATACTATCATCAATCTTGTCAACTTCACTGGAAACTTTTTTTAGCTCTTTATCTGGATAAGTTAATATTTTATAATCCATAAAATCTTCTCCTTTTTTGAAATTATACTTTTTTGTCTATTTAAGTCAAGAAAACATTTTTAAATAAATAATATATAACAGTTGACTGATATTTAAATTTATGGTATATTTAACTTAACGTTTACGTAAGAAGAGGAGGAACAGAATGTTTCAAACAAAATTTACAAAAGATTTTAATGTAGAATACCCTATTATGCAAGGTGGCATGATGTGGATTTCAAAAAAAGAACTTGTTAGCGCTGTATCAAATGCTGGAGGTTTGGGTATACTTTCTGCCCTTAGTTTTGAAACTCCAGACCTGCTTGCAAATGAAATTGAACAAACAAAAAAATTAACCACACGGCCTTTTGGTGTAAATCTTACATTTTTACCCACACTAAAGCCAGTAAATTACGATGCCTACATTGATGCTATAGTCCAAAGTGGTGTAAAAATAGTAGAAACTGCTGGCAGAAACCCCGCTGATTATATTGAAAAATTAAAAAACAATAATATAAAAGTTATACACAAATGTACATCAATTAGACATGCTATAAAAGCACAAAATATAGGCTGTGACTATGTCAGTATTGATGGATTTGAGTGTGCAGGTCACCCTGGTGAAGATGATGTAACTTCTTTAATCTTAATACCAAGAGCAAAAGATGAACTTAATATTCCTGTTATAGCTTCAGGCGGTTTTGGCGATGCAAGAGGATTTGTTGCTGCATTATCACTGGGCGCTTGTGCAGTTAATATGGGTACAAGATTTATGATGACTAAAGAAGCTCCTGTACATGAAAATATTAAACAAGCATTACTTAAAGCAAAAGAAACTGATACGGTTTTGGTGGAGCGTAGTTTAAAAAATACACTGAGAGCTTTCAAAAATAAACATGCTTTAAAAGTTTTAGAATTAGAAAACAATAAAGCTACACTAGAAGAGTTAGCTCCATATTTAAGCGGACTAAATGGTAAAAAAATGTTAGAAGAAGGTTTAATTGACAATGCTTTACTTGCATGTGGCCAGGTAATTGGGTTAATAAATGATATACCAACTACAAAAGAAGTTATAGTAAATATAATTAACCAGGCAAAGCAAATTATCGAGCAACAAGCCAGACTTATTTAGCCTGGCTTTTTATCCCTTCATATATGACTTCAATTGGGTGCATAACTTTGGTATCTAAGTT
>NZ_JAGDWY010000060.1:5737-10023 GCF_023256235.1 Desulfurella sp. | reverse complement strand
TTTCAGTTTAACAAAAAAAGCATAAGCTTTTGCAGCATCATCCAAAGCAACATTTTGGGGCGTAGTTACAATTATACCGCCACTTACCTTTGCTTCTTGGGCAAGTGTAAGCTGGGCGTCACCTGTACCAGGAGGCAAATCAACAATTAAAAAATCTAATTCACCCCATGTAACATCGTTTAAAAACTGTTTTATTACCTGGTTTATTAATGGACCTCTCCAGATTACAGCTGCATCTTTTGGTATCATGCTGCCAATTGATATTATCTTTATGCCATATTTTACAATGGGCAGGATTTTATCTTTATTTTTTGGATCTAGTGCAACAGGTATGCCGTCTATGCCCATCATGCGCGGGATATTTGGTCCATAAATATCAGCATCAAGTAAACCTACCTTATATCCAAACTTAGATAAGCTAATTGCCAGATTAACACTTACTGTGGATTTACCTACACCGCCTTTGCCACTTGTGGTTGCAAGTATGTAGCGTATATTTTGTAGTTTTGGTGGTTCTTCGTCGTGTTTTGGCAAATTGATAATTAAATTTACATCTTTTACACCTTCAATTTTTCCTACAGCATTGGGTATACTTTTTTGCAATAACTGTATTACATTTGGATTATCTTCTTTCATTAAAAGCTCAATACTTACAACACCGTCTTCTACCGTAATATTCCCAATCACACCTTCTTTTATAACGCTGTTGGTTTTGCCGGGATAAAAAACCTTGTTTAGCTCTTCTTTTATTTTATCTATCATAAAATGTGCCTCCTTTTTTAAGTGCCAAAAGACCAGCTTTTTAGATACTCAATCTGCTCCTGCGTTAGCGTATCATACTTTATACCCATTGATTTAAGCTTTAATGCAGCAATGCGACTATCAATATCAGCTGGTATTTTATAGACTTTTTTATTTAAAATACCTTTATTATCAACAATAAATTTTGCGCTCAGTGCTTGATTTGCAAAACTCATATCCATAACTGCACTTGGGTGGCCTTCTGCCGCAGATAAATTTACAAGCCTGCCGGCAGCCAATACATAAATTTTTGTATTTTTCAACGTATATTCACACACATAGTCTCTTATGTAACGCTTTTCAATGGCAGTTTCTTCTAAGCTTTTTACATCAAGTTCTACATCAAAGTGACCAGAGTTTGCAACAATGGCACCCTGTTTCATTACTTCAAAGTGCTCAAGCCTTATCACATTAATATCGCCAGTTACTGTGCAAAAAAAATCCCCTATCTTTGCGGCCTCAATCATAGGCATAACCCTAAAGCCATCCATTACAGCTTCAAGCGCTTTTATTGGGTCAACCTCACACACAATAACATTTGCACCCATACCACGAGCACGCTCAGCCAAACCTTTTCCACACCAACCATATCCTGCTACCACAAATATACTGCCCGCTATCATTCTATTTGTGGCTCTAATAATGCCGTCAATTGTAGACTGGCCTGTACCATAGCGGTTATCAAACAAATGCTTTGTGTCAGCATCATTTACTGCAATAACAGGAAACAGCAATACGCCATCACGCTCCATGCTCTTTAAGCGAATGACGCCGGTTGTGGTCTCTTCAGTTGAGCCCAAAATATTTGCAGCTAAATCTTTGCGTGTAGAATGAATGGTTGAAACCAAATCTGCACCATCGTCCATTGTAATATTGGGTTTGTAATCCAAAACAGCATTGATATGAGAATAATAGGTTTTGTTGTCTTCACCTTTTATGGCAAAAGTTGGTATATCGTGGTGTACCACAAGGCTTGCTGCAACATCATCTTGCGTAGAAAGCGGATTTGAGGCACACAATGCAACATTTGCGCCCCCTTCTTTTAGTGCAATCATAAGGTTTGCTGTTTCTGTTGTAACATGCAAACATGCGCCTATTGTCAAGCCTTCAAATGGCTTTGTTTTGGAAAACTCTTCTTGTATCAAACTAAGCACAGGCATTGATTGGCGTGCCCACTCTATGCGCTGTTTGCCTTTGTCGGCTAATGATAAATCTTTAACATCAAACATTATTGCCTCACAAATATTTTTTAAATTTTTCAACCAAGTCTGTTTTTTCCCAGCTAAATTCCTTTTCTTTTCTGCCAAAATGTCCATAACTGGCAGTTTTTTTATATATAGGTCTCAATAAATCCAGTGTATCAATAATGCCCTTTGGAGTCAGATCAAGGTTTTCTAAAATTGCTTTTTGAATTAAAGATTCTGGTAGTTTACTTGTACCGTATGTTTGCACCATTACGCTAACTGGCTCTTCGACGCCAATTGCGTATGCAAGCTGCACAAGGCATTTTTGAGCCATATTGCTTGCAACTATATTTTTGGCAATATAGCGCGCCATATATGATGCACTTCTGTCAACTTTTGTTGGGTCCTTGCCGCTAAAAGCACCACCTCCATGGGGCGCCGCGCCACCGTATGTATCAACAATAATTTTTCTTCCGGTTAAGCCTGTGTCACCTTGTGGGCCACCTATAACAAACCTTCCTGTGGGATTTATATAAAAATTAATGTCTTTATCCCATAACTCTTTTGGTATAACATGTTCTATAACGCTTTCTACAATGTCTTTTCTAAATCGCTCAAGCTCTACATAAGGCTCATGCTGAGCAGAAACAACAACTGCTGTAACCTTTGTTGGCACACCATCATCATAGCGTACAGTAACTTGTGTTTTGCCATCTGGTCTTAAGTAAGGCAAAATACCTTGTTTTCTAACATCGGCTAATCTTTTTGATAATTTATGCGCCAAACTCAATGTTAATGGCATAAAATCCGCAGTTTCGTTGCATGCATAACCAAACATCATACCCTGGTCACCTGCTCCTACCCTGCCACCTTTTTTTGTTACACCAATTGCAATATCGGGTGATTGCCTGTGAATTGATGTAATTACAGCGCATGATTTGTAATCCAAACCGTAATCAGCATTAACGTATCCTATTTCTTTAATCGTTTCGCGTACAACATCGGGTATTTCCACATAACTTTCTGTTGTAATCTCACCTGCACACAATACCAAACCAGTTGTTAAAAGTGTTTCGCAAGCTACTCTGCAGTTTTTATCCTTTTCAATAATGGCATCTAAAATCGCATCTGATATTTGGTCAGCTAATTTATCCGGATGTCCTTCAGTTACTGATTCTGAGGTAAAATAAAAAGAATTTTTCATACCCACTCCTTTTGCTTGGTGCCGAAGAGGGGACTCGAACCCCTACGGAATTGCTTCCACTAGACCCTGAATCTAGCGCGTATACCAATTTCGCCACTTCGGCATAAATTGTTGCAACAATTATATTGCAAATAAGCATTTAGTCAAGATATTGTTTTTTTAAAAAACCGCTTTTACTTTTAATTTTATGTTGACATTGTCAAAAAAAATCAATACATTATAGGCGAGGTTTTTATGTTTGAAGATCTGGAAGCAAAATTAGCAAATGCGCTAAAAAAAATCAAAGGTCAAGCGTTAATTACTGAGCAAGACGCGCTTGAAGTTCTTAAAAATATAAAATTTGCGCTACTTGAAGCTGATGTAAACTACAAGGTAGTAAAAGATATTGAACAAGAACTTAAAGATAAACTTATAGGCAAACAAATCGAAAAAAATCTTACACCATTTCAAACCATAGTTGATATCATACATAAAGAATTAACTCAAATATTGGGCGATGAATCTTCCAATTTAATTATAAATTCCAAACCTTTTGTTGTTATGCTTGTTGGTATACAGGGAAGTGGAAAAACAACCACCTGTGCAAAGCTTGCAAGGCTTCTTAAAAGCAAAGGCAGACAAGTTTTACTTGTTGCATGCGATATTTACAGACCGGCTGCCATAAAACAATTACAAACGCTAGGTAAACAGCTTGATATACCCGTATTTTCAAAAGAAAACACAAAACCGCAAGACATCGCGCTTGAAAGTTTACAGTATGCAAAAGCAAACGGTCGCGATATAGTTATTGTAGATACAGCTGGAAGGCTTCAAGTTGACACGCAACTTATGCAAGAGTTAGTTGAAATGAAAGAAGCTATAAAGCCAAACGAAGTCTTGCTTGTAGTAGATAGCATGATAGGCCAGGAAGCCGTTAATATTGCTAAAAAATTTGACGAAGATGTAGGTATAAGTGGTCTTATATTCACTAAAATGGATGCAGACGCAAGGGGTGGTGCGCTTTTATCCATAAAACGCATTGTAGGAAAACCTATAAAATTTATCGGCGTTGGAGAAAAAATATCAGATTTAGAGCAATTTTATCCTGATCGCATAGC
>NZ_JAGDWY010000060.1:0-5727 GCF_023256235.1 Desulfurella sp. | reverse complement strand
TAGAATTCTTGGTATGGGTGATATCTTAACGCTTATTGAACAGGCAAAAAACCAGATTGACGAAAAAGAACAAAAACAACTACAAAAAAAGCTTAAAAAAAATCAATTTACACTGGATGATTTTTTAAACCAGCTTAAAAAAATTCAAAAAATGGGTTCAATTACAAGCATTATAAAAATGATACCCGGACTAAACAAAATTAAAATGGCAGATACAAATGAATTCGATATTGAGCTTAAAAGAATTACTGCAATTATACAATCAATGACAAAAAAAGAAAAAGAAAATTATAAAATTATAGATGCAAGCAGAAAAAGGCGCATAGCAAAAGGTAGCGGTACAGATGTTCAAAGCGTGAATAAACTGCTTAAACAATTTGAAGAAATGAATAAAATGATGAAAGGGCTTGATAAAAACAAAGCTTTGCATATAATGAAAAATCTTGGTAGAATGTAAATGGAGGTAAAACAGTGGTAGTTGTTAGATTAACTCGACTCGGCCGAAAAAAACGAGCATTCTTTAGAATCGTAGCTATGGATTCTAGAAAAAAAAGAGATGGCAGTGCTCTTGATATTTTGGGATACTATGACCCATTAAAGACCGAAGACAAAGTTAAACTTGATTTAGAAAAATATAATGCATGGGTTCAAAAAGGTGCGATACCCACACCCGCAGTTGAAAATTTAGTAAAATCACTAAAGAGGTGACAAAATGAAAGAACTAATTTCATGCATCGCAAAACGCTTAGTTGACAACCCGGACAAGGTTGATGTAAAACAAATTGATGGTGAAAAAACCACAGTTATTGAGCTTAGAGTAGATCATTCAGATCTTGGCAAGGTAATTGGCAAACAAGGCAAAACTGCCAGGGCTATGAGAACGCTTCTTAATGCAGTTTCCACAAAAATGGGAAAAAAGGCGGTTTTAGAAATTTTAGAATAAAAAATGAGGATTTACCTGTTGAGTATTTATCCTAAGGTATTTGAGTCCATATTTGATGATGGGATTTTAAAAAAAGCAAAGAAAATGCATTTAGTAGAATTTGAGTTTGTCAATATAAGAGATTTTACAAACGATAAGCATAGGACAGTTGATGATTGTGTATATGGTGGTGGGCCTGGTATGTTACTAAAGCCAGAGCCCATTTATAAAGCACTTGATTATGTTAAATCAAAAGATAATGACGTATTTACTGTTGTTTTAACACCCGAAGGAAAGCTATTTAACCAGCAAAAAGCAAAAGAATATAGACATAAAAAGTCAATTGCTTTTATTTGTGGCAGATACGAAGGATTTGATGAAAGAGTTAAATTACTTGCTGATGAAAAAATCTCTATAGGGCAGTTTATAATTAGCAGAGGTGAGCTTGCTGCAAGCATAATAGTGGATGCGATTGTTAGACTTTTGCCTGGCGTGCTTGGAAACAAAGAGTCTTTAAAAGAAGAAAGCTTTGAAAACGACTTTATAGAGTATCCCCAATACACAAGACCAGCTGAGTTTAGGGGCTTAAAAGTACCAGAAGTGTTGCTTTCTGGAAATCACGCTATGATAGCAAAATGGCGTAAAGAAAACTCAAAATTAATAAAAGAGGTTAGCGATGGATAAGCTTAGACTATTTGAGCAAGAACAGATCAAACAAAAAGAAGTGCCAAACTTAAGATCTGGCGATACTGTCAATGTACACATAAAAATAACAGAAGGCAAAAGAGAAAGGATTCAGGTTTTTAGCGGTATAGTTATATCAAGAAGAGGATCTGGTATAAACAAGACATTTACTGTTAGAAAAGAATCATATGGCGTGGGTGTAGAAAAAATTTTTCCTTTGTATTCACCTTCTATTGAAAAAATCGAAATAGTATCTCGTGGTGTGGTAAGAAGAGCCAAACTATACTACTTAAGAGAAAGAAGAGGCAAATCTGCAAGAATCAAAAAGAAAATTACTTAATTTTATTTTTGGTAAAAAATGCGAATACATAGCTGTTAATTACGTGAAAGCGCAAGGTTATGTTGTGCTTTCACGTAATTTTAGGTATAAAGGCGGCGAAATAGATATAATAGCAAAGAATGGTAATTCTATTGTTTTTATAGAAGTAAAAGGTAGGCGTAATCTATCTTTTGGAAGCGCAAAAGATGCAGTTAGCTACAACAAACAAAAGCGCATAATAGAAGGCTCGAGATTATTTATGTTAAAAAACAACTTAAACGAAAATGAATTCGATATTAGGTTTGATGTAATAACAATAGAAAATGATAAGATAGAATGGCTAAAAAATGCGTTTACCTAAAGGACAATATTTAATAAAAGACTTCATAGATGTAACAATAGAAAAAAGCATACCCCAATTAAATAAACTTGAAATAATCTATAAAGACGTTAAAAAGACTCTATTATATGATGAACTGCTGGGTTTAATCGATACAAAAGTAACACTTGATATGCACTGTGTAGATGGATGGAGTGTGGCAAATAATGAATTTGAAGGTATAAGTATAAATACAATTGCCTATTTAGTAAATGCAGTAAGTTTTAAATATATAGCTTTGCAATCAAGTGGTGGTTATAAAAGCTTTGTGTTTAATGATGATTCAATTAATAGTTTTATTTGTCTAAAAATGAATGAGAAACCTCTAAGCAAACCAAGAGGCTTTCCTATAAGATTTGTGGCACCAAACCTATATGCTTACAAATGGGTAAAATATTTAGAAAAAATCGAGTTTACAGATGATAAACCTTATGGTTATTGGGAAGATAGAGGTTATAGCCAAAGGGCGAGAGTAAATTTGCAAGAAAGATTTGAAAAAAACTAATTTTACAACTGTTCAATTACAACATTGACTTTTTAAAATATCTAAAATATAATTTAGTTTGTGTGGGATATATTTCTAGACTCATTTAAAAAAAAATTAGACATCGAAGATATTGAAACAGTATCTTTAATTGAAGCCAATAGTTTTAATAGTGAATTAATATCTCTTATAATACCAAACGAAGAAGCACGTCATCTTTTAAAAATGAAATACCGCAAGGAATTCAAAGAAACAATAGAACAATTATTTGAAAAACCACCAAAAATTGAGTTTATAATAAAAAAAGAGTTTAAATCAAACCTAAACCCAAGATATAAGTTTTCCAATTTTGTTGTTGGTCCAAATAATCAGTTAACATACGCAGCAAGTTATGCAGTAGCAGAAAGCCTCGGTAAAGCATATAACCCACTATTTATATATGGGGGCGTGGGACTTGGTAAAACACATATATTGCATGCAATAGGAAACCATATAAAAGAAAAAAGTTCAAAAATAAAAGTTTTATATATCTCAAGCGAAGAATTTACAAATGAACTCATAAATTCAATCCAATACAAAAAAATGACACAATTTAGAAATAAATTTAGAGAACTTGATTGTTTGCTTATAGATGATATACAATTTATATCAAAAAAAGAGCGTACGGAAGAAGAGTTTTTTCATACATTCAATACGCTTTATGAAAATCAAAAGCAAATAGTTATAACTTCAGATAAACCACCAAGTGATATTAGAGAAATAGAAGAAAGACTAAAATCACGTTTTAGTTGGGGATTAATAGTAGATATACAACCTCCAGAACTCGAAACAAGAATCGCAATAATTAAGAAAAAAGCCGAAAATTACAATCTATCCTTAACAGACGATATAGTAGAATTTTTAGCCAAAAATTTTGAATCAAACGTAAGGGAAATTGAAGGTATTATCGTAAAAATCAATGCATACTCATCTTTATTTAAACAAAAAATAGACATAGAATTTGTAGAAACCATACTCCAAGACGTTATAGAACGAAAACAAAACACACTTAATATAGAAAACATACAAGAAATTGTTGCAAAGCACTTTAATATTACCAAAGATACCATGTTATCTGGAAAAAGAGACAAACACATAATACTTCCAAGAGAAATCGCAATATTTTTATCCAGAAAACTCACACAACATTCATTATCCGAAATAAAAACTAAATTTAATATGAAATCTCATGCAACAATAATAAATGCATGCTCAAAAATTGAAAAAGAAATAGAAAAATCCCCACAAATCAAAGAAATAATAGAAAAAATTGAAAAAAACATAAAAAATGTCTAAAAACTTTTCAAAATATGTCAATAACTTCTTCGTCATTCTAAAAGTAATGCTGCAAGAATCTCCCCATTCTAAAGCGGTACTAAGTAGATCCTTAGCTGATTCCAAGGACCACCCCTTTACAAAAACAATATACTTTTCAACATTTTTAACAGAGTTTTTAACAAAAAAACTCATGAATTTAAACTACTATAATAAGCAAAAAACGTATTTTAAACAAATAAACATGTTTTATTATTATTGCTATATTTTTATATATTTTAAATATTTAGAAGAAAAAATTAATAACCACATATAAAACAATGTATTTAGAAAACATTTCAATACTAAACTTTAGAAACTATAAAGATTTTACAAAAACATTCAGTCCACAAAAAAATATAATAAAAGGAGAAAATGCAACAGGTAAAACAAATTTACTTGACTCAATATATATACTACTAAATTCACATAGCTTTATAAGAAAAAATTACATTAACAAAATTGAACAATCCACAATAAAAGGTACCATAAAAAAAGATATAACATACAATATAACAATACACTTAGGAAAGAACAAAAAATCATTAATAAACTCAAAACCTTATGGGCTAAAAGACTTCAAAATATTGTTTCCAAGCATAATATTTTCCATAAAAGATTTTTTAAACTTCAATGAAAAAAAATACATACTATCACTAATCGACAAATTTTCATTTATAGAAAACCCAAACATAATACAAATTATTTTAAACACAGCGAAACATCTCAAACTTAAACGTATCCTACTTGAAAAGAAAGACATCAATACAGTTAAAATAATAAATAAAAACATACTAAAAAATGTAGAAATTATCCAAGAAAACAGAAAACAATCTTTACAAAAAATAAACCTATACCTCAAAGACCAAAACTTAATAAACAAAAATATAAGATTGCATATTATGGATTTATAAAGGGTGAAATTCAAATAGGGTTATTTATGGAAAGTGTTCAATCAGGGACAACATGGACATCTGATTTGGATATTGCGGTAAAATTGTTATATGAGAAATGTTATGAATTAAAAAGCAGATATAAGATTTTTGTAGAATTCGCTGGTATTATAGCAGTATATTATCAAGTAATAGATAATAAAGTGAAAATAGTTAAAAAGCAGTTAGCAAAAGATATGACTGAGGAAATAGAATATTGTTTTAATTTTGATGGAGGAAGGTAAAAGATGAGGGCTTTTATTTTTGATATTGAGACATACTTTGAAAATGATCAACAAAAATTAACTAATAAACGTGAAAAGATTGGAAATATTAAATTTGGCATAGCAGTGGTAAAAATTTTAAACAAAGAAAAATTTTATATTTTTGAGGATAGAGAAAGTTTTAAAAATTTTATATTGTCATATACTAACAATAAGCATAAAGAAAAGGTTTATTTTATAGGGTTTAATATATTTAATTTTGATAATTTTCTTATTTTTTCAAATGAAGAATTAATTAAGTATTATAATATTTTGTTTAATAAAAATGGATTTATCTCTTCTTTTGGTAATATTATCATTAATGTTATCCTTTTTTCTTTTTCTATAATATCAATCATTTGTTTTAATTTTTCATCATTTAACCTTTCCA
>NZ_JAGDWY010000059.1 GCF_023256235.1 Desulfurella sp. | reverse complement strand
AATTTTTATATAATTGCAATAATTTTCAATTAGAACTTATTGACAAATTTTTTAAATTAATTTATAAATTAATTTAAAGTTTAGACTTGGGAGGTGAACCATGGGCTGGTTCAAAAAAAGTATATTTTTTATGCTTGCATTAATGATGGGTATTGTTTTGATGCCTTTTTATGCTAAAGCAGCCGCGCCAAAACAAATACTTATTGGCACACTTTATGCAAGCTCGGGGCCATTTGCGACCTCTTCTACATCACAGTATCATGGTCTGGAATTTTGGGCAAATCAGGTTAACAAACAAGGGGGCGTGTATGTAGCTGCTTTTAAAAAGAAAATACCAGTAAAATTGATAGCATATGACGATCAAAGTTCTACAACCCTTGCAGCTACACTATACAACCAGTTAATTACAAGGGACAGGGTAAATATTTTAGTGGCAGACTTTGGTTCTGTGTTAACATCTGTTGCTGTGCCTATTGCGCAAGAACACAAAATGTTACTCTTTGATCCAACAGGTACTTCTGCAAAATTCTTTTCATCCCATAATCCATACCTTGTTCTTACAAGTCTACCAACAAGTGGCGTTTGGCCAACTGTATTGGCTGACTTTCTAATTTCTCACAAGATAAACAAAGTAGCTGTAATTTATTCAGCAAACGACTTTAATCAATCACAAGCAGAAACACTCAAATCTAAATTAGAAGCTGCCAAGATCAAACCTGTTTATTATCATGCTGTACCAACCGATACTTCAAATTATACTGTGCTTATAAGAACAGTTGAAGCAACACATCCCCAGGCACTTATAGAATTTGGATATCCAACAAATGATATAGCATTCTTGCAAAATTTGCAGGCAACTGGAGCCAAATTCAACATGGTATTTACCATCTTCCCCGGTCAACAACTTGCTTTGATAGAAAAAAATGTTGGAACAAAAGCACTTGAGTATACTTATACATACCCAACACCACCTTTGCTAGTTTATAACAAAGTAAACTATGGTATGCCAATGAGCGAATTTGAGAAGATCTACACACAAACAACAAAAAGACCTGTAGATTTTCTAACTGTAGCAGGCTATAATGCTGGTTTGATAATACAAAAAACACTTGCAACAAGCAAAGAATTCAACCAGCTATCATTCAGAAATGCAATAAATACTTTTTCAGGAAAATTATTCACACTCAATGGCTTGTTTAAAATCAACAATGAAGGTGCTCAAATTGGAGAATTTTTGCCTGTGGGACAATTCCAACCAACAAAAACCGGTTTAGTGTTGCATGTTGTATATCCACAAAATATTGCTACTGGAAAACCAATTTACCCAGCACCTTAAAGGCAAAATGGTATGGAACTGTTTTTCTACGCTTTAATTAGCGGAATTTTATATGGAATATTTTTTGCTCTTGTAGGTATAGGATTAAATTTAATCTTTGGCGTCATGCGAATGGTTAATCTAGCGCATGGAGATTTTATTATGCTGGGCGCTTTTGGCGCCTGGCTTGCTTTTAGTAAATTAAATATGAATCCACTTTTAGCTATACCAATAGAAATAGTGATTTTCATGATAATTGGTTTTGGTGTTTATTATGCATTTGTACCAAGGCTTTCAAAATCAAGAGATCCCGAAATGCTATCTTTTATACTATTTTTTGGTATTGCGCAGATTATAGAAGCACTTGCTATATTTGCTTTTGGAAATAATCAAAAATCTATACCGTTTTCTACATTAGGTAAGGGTAGCATAAGTATACTCTCACAGTCGATCCCATTCTCCTGGATTGTTAGCGCTGCTATTAGTCTTTTTACGATAGGTTTTGTTTATTATTATTTATACTTTACAAGAACTGGATATGCTACAAGGGCAATAATGTCAAGCCCAGAAGAAGCTTCAAGTGTAGGCATAGATGTTTCTAAAATATCTGCTTTTGCAATGGGTATAGGTTTAAGCTTAGCAGCTATAGCTGGAGTACTTGCCCCTTTTATGATTGGAAGCATAGACCCATCTATTGGTGCATCGCTTACCACAACATCTTTTGCAATCGTTGTAATTGGATCTTTGGGTAACCCAATTGGTACAATCCTTGGGGGTATTATATATGGACTTGCCATGATGTTTATGCAAACATATTTAGCATCATGGACCAATCTTGTTCCTTATGTTATTTTAATCTTAATTCTTCTGGTAAAACCCAGTGGGCTTTTAGGTAAAAAGGTGAGAAATGCGTAAAAAAAACATAAGACTGATTATTGGAATAATATTAATTTTAGTCATGACAGCTTTGTTTGCTGTGCTACCCAAAATTTACAACAATAATTTTTTACTTTTTAATATAATGCTCTATATAGCCTTAGCCGAAGGCTTAAATCTCATCTATGGCTTTACGGGATATTTGCCTTTTGGGTATGTGGGTTTTTTTGGCATAGGCGCATATAGTGCATCACTTTTGATATTACTTTTGCATGTAGGCGTTGTGCCAGCCATTTTACTTGGCGGCGTAGCTGCAAGCATAGTAGGCATAATATTAACGCCTCTTTTGAGGCTTTCTGGTGCATATTTTGCCATAGCAAATCTGGCTGCTTCTCAAGCCATTTATTATATAATATCAAATCCTCACTTAGAAAGTATAACACAGGGTCCCTACGGCATAATGCTATCAAGCGTTTATGATGCAACAGCTAGTTATAATGCCATGCTTATAGTAATGTTTTTTGCATTTATGCTTGTTTTGTTTTTCAGGCAATCAAGGTTTGGTTTATCGCTTATGGCTATAAGAGAAGATAGTATAACTGCAAGCGTAGCTGGCGTAAATGTAGTACTTGCACGCACTATTGCTTGGCTTTTGAGTGCATTTGTTGCAGGATTGTGTGGTGGTGTTTTTGCTTGGTATACATCTGTTTTTTACCCGGAAACGGTTTTTAGTTTAAATATAAGCATATTTGCTATTGTATTTGTACTTTTTGGTGGAGCTGCAACATTAATTGGACCATTAATTGGTACCGTTATTTTATACGGAATGTATAATTTTATAGGTATCTCAACACCACAATATTTTCAGTTGATTTACGGTCTTTTGATTGTTGTATTAATAATGTTTTTGCCAAATGGCGTTGTTTCTTTGTTTAAGAAGGTAAAAGACTATGTCCCTTAAAGAAATACTTAAAGTTGAAAATGTAGAAAAACGATTTGGTGGATTAAAAGCATTAAATAAAGTTAACTTAAGCGTTTACGAAAATGAGATATTGGGTCTTGTAGGACCAAACGGCTCTGGCAAAACTACACTTATAAATATAATATCTGGTATATACAAACCTGATGCTGGCAAAATTTACTTTTTTGGCAAACGCATAGATGGTGTAGCAACATATAAACTTGCTCATTTAGGAATAAATAGAACATTTCAGATACCAAAACCATTTCATGGTTTGACCGTGCGTGAAAATGTTGAAGTAGCTGCATTATATTCTGGCAAACAATGTCTAAAATCTTTTTTTAAACGCTTAAAAAACTTTAAATTTATTGAAAAAGGCTACTGCAATATTGAAGATGATGTCCAAACTGCTCTATCCATAGTAGGCTTAGATAAACTTCAAGACAAACAGGCAACGCAACTAAATACATCAGAGCAAAAATTATTAGGGCTTGCTCGCGCTCTTGCAACAAAACCTAAATTACTCCTTATAGATGAAATTGCAGCTGGCCTTAATCAAGAAGAAACAGACAAAATTGCGGAAATTTTACAGACACTTGTTAAAAAATCTATTTCTATTATTGTAGTTGAACATTTAATGCATTTCATTCACAAAATTACCTCAAGAGTAGTTGTAATGGATTCTGGATCACCTATTTTTGAAGGTACACTGGAGCAAGCTGCAAATGATAAAAAGGTTGTAGAAGTGTTTTTGGGAGGTTAGCATTGAGCCTACTGGAAGTTAAATCTTTAGAATCGGGATATAAGATATTGAAAGTTTTATGGGGCATTGATTTAAATGTTGAGCAAAAAGAAAGGGTTATTTTACTTGGTGTGAATGGTGCTGGAAAAACCACGCTTTTAAAAGCAATTATGGGCCTTTTAAAAATATTCAATGGCAAAATCTATTTTGAAGGCAAAGACATAACACACTTAAGAACTGACAAAAGGGTAAAGTTAGGTATAGCATATATGTCTGAAATTGGAATATTTCCAAATCTTACTGTAGATGAAAACCTTGATTTAGGTGCATTTTTTTTAGACAGCAAGCTTACACATCAAAGAAAACAGCAAATGTATGAATACTTTCAGGATTTATTGAGTCATAAAAAGGCTTTAGCGGGTAGTTTAAGTGGCGGTCAAAGAAAAATGCTTGGTATAGCAAAGCTTTTGATGTCAAACCCAAAACTTGTAGTTTTAGACGAGCCTTCAAACGGCCTTTCGCCTAAATTTGTAAAATTAATAATAAATATTTTAGACGATTTACAAAACAAAGAACAATTTTCAATCCTTATTGCAGAACAAAACATAGCTTTTTTAGACTTTGCGCAAAGAGGTTATGTTATAGATAATGGCAAAGTTGTAGTTTCAGGCAATTTATCCGATTTAAAATCAAATGATATAGTAAAAAAAGCATATTTTGGCATAGAAAATTAAATTTTTATTTCAAATCTAATAAAATTATTGACTTTTTTCTTATAAAATGTATTAATTATACGGTTGATTAATTTTTAAACTCAAAAGGAGAAACCATGTGGAAGCGTTTTTTAATTGCTCTTATAGTACTTTTGGTAATCTTTGGCGGTATTTTTGGTTTTAAAGCTTATATGGCCTCAAAACTAAAACAAGCTCAAATGATGCATGGCGCTTTAAAAGTATATGTAAGTGTTGCATACTCAAAGTTAGAAAACTGGCAGCCCTACTTAGAATCCATTGGCAATGTTGTATCAATTGATTCTGTTAACACAACAACACAGGTGAGCGGTCAGATTGAAAAAATTTACTTTGATTCGGGGGAATCTGTAAAAAAAGGCCAGATACTTGCTAAATTGGACGACTCCACGCAAAAAGCCCAGTTAGAACAATACAAAGCCCAGCTAATTCTTGATGAATTTAACTACACTCAGTATAAGCAATTATATGAAAAAAACGCTTCTTCAAAAGCTTCTTACATACAGTCACTATCGGCACTAAAGCAAACCCAGGCTTTAATAGCTCAAACTCAATCTATAATTGACAAAATGACCATAAAAGCCCCATTTTCAGGCATTTTAGGTATGAGGTATGTAAGTGTAGGTCAATATGTAAACCCCGGTCAACCAATTGTTTCTTTATATACGATTGATCCAATTTATGTGGATTTTACACTGCCTCAAAATGATTTAGAAAAGATTAGTGTAGGTCAAAAAATTGAGATTCATACCGACTCAGATCCAAATAAAACCATAATAGGTACAATAAAAACAATCAGTATAAACATAAATAATATTTCAAGAAATGCAACAATAAGAGCTATTGTTAACAATAAAGATAACCTGCTAAAACCTGGAATGTTTGTTAAGGTAAACATTATATTGCCTAAAATACCAAATGTGGTTGTTGTGCCAACTTTAGCAATAACCTATAATCCATATGGTAATTTTGTATATGTTGTAACAAAAAAAGGCAATGAGTATATTGCAAATACGGTATATGTCCAAACAGGTCAGACTCAAAACAACAAAGTGGTCATTCTAAAAGGCCTAAAAAGTGGCCAGATGGTTGTAACTCAAGGCCAGCTAAAGCTGAGAAACGGTTCAAGCGTAATTATTGAGTCTATAGACAAGGACTATTAAAATGAAATTTACTGACATTTTCATTAAAAAACCTGTTTTATCGGTTGTTATTAGCCTTGTAATCTTATTTTTGGGTTTAAGATCAATAACTGAGCTTGGCATAAGACAATTCCCTAAAACAGAAGATACACTAATTACGGTTCAAACCGCCTACCCAGGTGCAAGCGCTGATGTTGTGCAAGGATTTATTACAACGCCACTTGAGCGCGCAATTGCCTCAGCAGAAGGAATTGATTATATGACTTCTTCGAGTCAGGAAGGCATTAGCACAATAAATGTTTATATGAAACTAAACTACAATCCAAACGCTGCATTATCCGAAGTATTAGCCCAGGTAAACTCTGTTTTAAATCAGTTGCCAAAGCAGGCGCAGTTGCCCGTTATTACAAAAACAAGCGTTACAAATGTTGCGTATTTGTATCTTGCATTTACTTCAAACGGTATGAATTCATCTCAAATGACTGACTATATAAACCGCGTTATAGTACCTCAAATTCAAGCAGTAAATGGCGTTGGGCAAGTTATGGTTTATGGTAACAAAACATTTGCAATGCGCGTCTGGCTAAACCCTACAAAAATGGCTGAATTTCACATAACACCTTTACAGGTTTATCAGGCACTTTCGGCAAATAACTATATTTCTGCTACAGGCTACACAAAAAGCCCATACATTCAAATAAATATATCTACTGCAACTGATTTGCACACAGTTGATGAATTTAAAAATTTAGTTGTGGCTAATTATAATGGTACGCTTATACACTTAAAAGACATTTCAAAAGTAGAGTTAGGCTCTGTAAATTACTCAGCAACAAATATTTTTAACGGCAAAGAAGCAATAGTGCTTGGTATATTTACTACTCCAACGGCAAACCCTCTAACAGTTGTAGACAATATTTACAAAATACTGCCATCAATACAAAGCCAGCTACCAAGCGCAATGAAAATGAAAGTTGCATACGATAGAACAACCTACATTAGAACATCAATCGATGAAGTAATAAAAACAGTTTTAGAAACATTAATTGTTGTGATTGCCGTAATATTTTTGTTTTTGGGCTCATACAGAAGCGTTATAATTCCTGTTATTGCAATACCGCTATCTATAATTGGCGGTATGTTTATGATGTTTTTGCTTGGATACACTATAAATCTTCTAACATTACTAGCTATGGTTTTAGCTATTGGTCTTGTGGTAGATGATGCTATAATTGTTGTTGAAAATGTTGATAGACACATAAGTGAAGGCAAAAACCGTCTTGAAGCATCTCTTTTGGCTGCTAGAGAGCTTGGAGTACCGATTTTAGCCATGTCAATAACACTTGTTGCCGTATTTTTACCTATTGGCTTTATGAGTGGTCTAACTGGTGCTTTGTTTAAAGAGTTTGCCTTTACATTGGCTGGTGATGTTGTAATATCTGGTATTGTAGCACTGACACTATCTCCAATGCTTGCATCAAAATTTTTAAAAGAAGAAACAACAAAAAAAGGTTTTTCTAACTTTTTAGATAAACAATTTGAAGCGGTGCGCAAACTTTACTCAAAAATCTTAAAAGTAGTGTTAGATTCAAAGCCTGTTGTTGTATTTGTTATTGTTGTTGTGCTAACAAGCGCGTATTTTTTGTTTATTACAAGCAAATCGGAACTAGCCCCAACAGAAGATCAAGGTGTAATATTTGTCCAAGGCACAGGCGCACCAACAGCTACACTTAATGACCTTACAAAAAGCGCAAAGCAAATTGAACAAATATACAAAACATTCCCCGAGCTTCAGCAGTACTTTATGGCATTGGGTTTTGGCTCATCAAACAACGCTCTAATTTCTGGATTTATGCTAAAGCCATGGAACCAGCGCAAAAAAACACAAATGGAAATAATGCCTTATTTACAGCAAAAATTAAACACAGTACCTGGTTTGCAAATTGTTGCTTTTCCTTTGCCAAGTTTGCCTGGTTCTCAGGGTTTACCAGTTCAATTTGTAATAACAACAACATCAAATTACCAACAACTGTATGAAGTCTCAAATGAATTTATTGCTCAAGCTATGAAAAGCGGTCTTTTTGCTTTCATGGACAGCGATCTTAAATATGACCAGCCTCAAATAGATATAAAAATAGATAAAAGCAAAGCTCAAAGTATGGGAATAAATATGCAAACAATAGGTGATAGTCTTTCTACGCTTTTAAGTGAAAACTACATAAACTGGTTTAGCATGCAAGGTTACAGTTATAAAGTCATACCACAGGTACCTGAAAAATACAGGCTTGATCAAAATAGCTTAAAAAATTATTACATTAGTGCTTCAAACGGCCAGCTGGTACCATTATCAAGCATTATTACTATCAAAACAAACACAGTTCCCCAAGCTCTAAACAGGTTTAACCAGCAAAATAGTGCAACCATATCTGCCACAATGAAGCCAGGCGTAACGCTTGGTCAGGCACTTAATTATTTAGAAAAATTATCAAAGAAAATTTTTCCTCAGGGTTATACTTACAATTTTTCTGGACAATCACGCCAATTTGTCCAGGAAGGCTCAAGTATGCTCATTACCTTTATCTTTGCGCTTGTAATAATATATCTTGTTTTATCAGCATTGTTTGAAAGTTTTGTAGATCCACTCATAATACTAATTAGCGTTCCTATGTCTATAACCGGTGCATTAATATTTTTAAGTCTGGGGTTTGCTACGGTTAATATTTACACTGAAGTTGGTTTGGTTACATTAATCGGTCTGGTTAGCAAGCATGGCATACTCATTGTAAAATTTGCAAATGACTTGCAAAATCAGGGAGTTAAAAAACGAGAAGCTATAGAACAAGCTGCTCAAATTAGGCTACGCCCAATTTTAATGACCACGGCTGCAATGGTTTTTGGCGTTGTACCGTTACTTGCCGCAACTGGCGCTGGTGCTGTTAGCAGGTTTGATATAGGTCTTGTAATAGCAAGCGGTCTTGGCATAGGTACTTTTTTAACAATATTTATTGTACCTACAGTGTATTTGCTCCTTGGCAAAGATATTAGCAAAACCGCTTGAAAAAGTGCAAAAAGACAAAATAATACGTGCAATAAATTATTTTATAAGTCCCCAAAGCATCTTTATTGCTACAACATACAAAACAATAGCTATGATTTTTTTTACCTGATTGGCACTCAATTTTGTGGTCATTGCCCAAGAACCCACCAAAGCACCTGCAATTGAAGCAGCAATGCACAAGCTCAACAGCACAATATCAATGTTACCCATTGCAATGTGACCCAAAAAGCCCGCAAAAGACAAAAAGATTACAATAAAAGCCGTGGTGCCCGATGCATTTTTTGGGTTAAAGCCACTTGCAACAAGTCCAGGTACTATAAAGTTTCCCCCTCCAACGCCAAGCAAACCGCCAAGGTATCCTGCGCCAACTCCTAAAATACTTCCCAGTGCCCAATCGTTAACCTTTTTTTGCTCAGTTTGCTTTGGTTTGTAAAACAACATCATTGTACCGGCAAAAAGTAAAAACAATACAAAAAACAAAAGCAAAAGTTCTTTTGAAAAATACTTTGTACTGTATGCTCCAAGCGGTGAAAATACAATCCCAAACACTATTATAGGAATAGCTGCCTTGAAATTCACAAGGTGATTTTTAATGTAGCCTATACTTGCAAAGCTCATGCTTACAGCATTAAGAAGCAATCCAATAGCCATAGCTTCTTTCAGTGGAATACCCAAATAATACAGCGTAGGAATTACAATAAATGCTGCGCCCAAACCCGCTACAGTTAAAAAGATTGTAAATATAAATATAATAAGTGGTCCAAGTATTAAAGTCAGCATCTAAGCCTCACTTTGAGTAAGTAAAGCAGTCAAGGCAAACTTTTTTAGAGTTTTCAATCCTTGCGTAATTTTCTGCACACAACTGACCGCATATTTCACACTCTACAAGGTTAAATGTTGTGGGTGGCTCAAAAAAGTCATAGTCAAATGGACCTTTAATCTCAATAAGCTCTTCAACTGGCGTGTCAAAAGGCTTTTTTAACATCCCAAAAGCAATCTCAGATGGTATGTCAGATGGCTTTATTCCTTTTTTTCTAAACTCTGTAATAAACGGTGAATTAAACGCATTTTTCATTACTTCATTTCTTATGCGTACATGCACAGCTTTTTTTGTTAGCTTGTCTATTAGCAAGAAAGCAAACTTGCCTTTTGGGTCTTTTTTCATAAGCCCTTTGCCAAATGTAGCGCCCGTTGAAAACTGCACACCATCTGCAAAACAGCCCGCTGCATGATTGTCTCCAGACTCAAGAATTACAAATTTATCCATATTTTGCTCTCTTTCTACACCTAAAGCTTTTAATGCAGTTTCTCCTGCTATAAACCCAAGCGGCATACCACCACATACGTGACCATGAATGGTAAGGCTTGATACAAGAAGCTTTGATCTTTTTTCATCTAAACCTAATTGATCTACTAATTTTACAAAATCATTCATTGAAACCTCCTAAAGTTTACATTTGTTATAACAATATAACCAAAATTAAAAATTTGTCAAGATAGTATAGCTTATTAGAAATATTTACATTATTTCATAATTGAGTCACAAATATGAAATAAAAACCATATAGCTTGAAAATAATATGAGAGAAGAATTTGAAAAACAAATTATACAAATGATACTTAAAAATTTTGATATACAAAGCGAAATTTATGAACTTGAAAGTTCGCTGCAAAAAAACGGTTTAAAACGATTAAATAACATCAAAAAAACATTGCTTGCACTTAAAAAATTCAAAGACAGGCAAATTATCTTTTTTCTTTTTTTAAAAGCCAAAATTTTAGAATTTGTCCATATTTAAACATTGACTTTTTTGCAAAAAGTGATTAGTATTAAAATATGTTAGAAAAAATCAATATAAAAACTGATTGTCACAAGTGCCTATTAAATATAACAGATAAAATCCAGCAGGTTTTGCCCAAAAAAAATGGTATTTGCCTTATATTTGTGCCTCACACAACCGCAGCTATCACAATAAACGAAGGCGCCGATAAAGATGTAAGTTTAGACATTGTAAATCACCTGCAAAAACTAATACCCAAAAATGCTGGCTTTTTACATATTGAAGGAAACTCTGATGCGCATATTGTATCAAGCCTAATAGGCACTTCATTAGAAGTAATAGTCGAAAATGGAAAAATTATACTTGGAGTTTGGCAGAAAATATTTTTTGTAGAATTTGATGGTCCACGCAATAGAAGCGTTTATGTAAAATTTATAGAAGGATGAATTTATGAAATATTTGATCTTATTAGGCGATGGCATGGCAGATTACAAAATCAAAGAACTTGGCAATAAAACACCCCTTGAATACGCAAACACACCTCACATGGATAAACTTGCAAGCGGCATAGTGGGGCTTTTAAAAACTGTACCAGACGGTTTGCCGCCTGGCTCTGATGTGGCAAATTTAAGTGCAATCGGCTACGACCCAAAACAAATCTATACAGGAAGAGCACCAATTGAAGCGCTTGCCAAAAATATTGCACTTGGCCCAGATGATGTAGCCTACAGATGCAACTTTGTAACCATAGAAAATGACATTATGAAAGACTTTAGCGCCTCGCATATAAGCTCAGATGATGCAAAAAAACTTATTGATTTGTTAAACGAGCAATTAAAGCTTGATAATATCGAGTTTTTTGCTGGGGTTAGCTACAGAAACCTAATGATTTGGAAAAATGGCAAAACAGACTCTACTACACCACCGCACGATATTACAGACAAAAACATAAATGATTACCTACCAAAAGGCGAGGCTAGAAACGAGCTCATAAAAATCATGCAAATGGCTAAAGAAATTCTAAAGCATCCGATAAACAATACATTAGCAAATGCAATCTGGCTATGGGGCGAAGGCAAAGCACCAAAAGCACCACCCTATAGGGAAGTTTACGGGATTGATGGCGCAGTTATCAGCGCGGTGGATTTAATGAAAGGCATAGGCAAGTTATTAAAGCTTGAAACGCCTTATGTTGAAGGTGCAACTGGTTTTATTGATACAAACTACGACGGCAAAATGAAAGCTGCCTACAATGCTTTAAAAGAGCATGGGTTTGCTTATGTGCATATTGAAGCGCCAGATGAGGCCGGGCATATGGGAGATTTAGAGCTAAAGATTAAAGCTATTGAATTATTTGACAAAAATATAGCAGCACAAGCAATTGAATTTGCTAAAGAATTTGATTTAAAAATTGCATGCTTGCCAGATCATCCCACACCAATTAGTCTAAAAACGCACACAAGCGACCCGGTGCCTTTTGCCATCTGGCATGGACAGTCTGGCTCAAAAAAATATTGCGAGGATTTAGGTAAAATCGGTGTATTTTTGGAAAATGGTACAGAATTTGGAAAATTCTTTTTTAAAGATACATAATAAAAATGCCCCAAAGCCAAATAGGAGTGGCAAATGGTAGGCCCAATTGATATGCAAAGCGTTATATTAAACTCCTATACTCAGTCTAACGTAAACAATAATCTACTACTTCAAGCAGCCCAGGCAGACAATGTAAAGCGAATAGCACACAAAAAAGAACAAGAAGAAGAAAATACAAAAGTAGAAAACGCTCAAAATTCTCAAAATCCAAATATTAGCGAACATCAAAAGCCAAAAGCTCAAGAAAATACTCCTACAAACGCTGAAAAACACATTGATGTAAAAGTTTAAGGTTTGTTTTTGAATTAAAGTGTGGAGATTCTTCGCTTGCGCTATAGCTTGTTCAGAATGATAAAAAGGTGGTGTCATCACAAACGCATGTAAAAGGATCTAATTTGAGATTCTTCGCACACTTTCGTGTGCTTCAGAATGACAAAAGGAACTTCATCCTGAAGCGTTAGCGAAGGATCTACTATAGAGATTTTCAAGCGCTTTGTGATCCCCTTAGAATGACAAAAAACCCTCCTAAAAAGGAGGGTTTTAAAAGGTTTAAATATGAAAAAAAGGCTTTTTTTAAAATTTATAAGTACCTACAAAAAATACCTGATTGCTTACTCTGCCGTTATTGGGATCATTGTTTGAGCCTACATAGTATGTTTTGTTCCTATCATACTCTAGACCCAGCGTTGCTGATTTTGTTAAATTGTAGCCCATATTGACAAATATTGTAGATGCTTTTCGCGCATACGCGGTTGTTGTTGTGTTGCTTAGAGTAGTTAAGTTGCCAAATACTACCTGAGAGTAACCACCAGCTATTGTTATTGGTAAGTGTGCAAGACTGTTAAAATCAACCTTTAACATAGCATCCCATGCTGTAGCACTAACTTTTTCTATTGAAGTACCACTTAGGTAATATGATGGAGGCATAACATTGCCAGATAGCAAATCATATTTTGTAAATCCCTTTGAGTAGTGCGCATCGGTTTTAAAACTTACAAAATAAATTGGCAACTCTAACCCACCGCCAAATTCATATGAATTTTGGTTTGAGCTATCAATACCTGCTGTTTGCTTTGTTAATTTTAAATTTTGCCACTGAAAATCAGCATAAAAGCTAGCAGGCTTACCTAAACCAGTATTAAACTCAACTGGTAATCTTACACCCAAACCTGGCATTGTGGATCTATAGCTATCAAAGCCACTTTGAGAAATAAATGTAGTTAATAAATCTTGCGCTGCAATTTGCGGGTTTAGCTTTACACTTCCTAAATCAAACTTAACACCAAACCCTACCTGTGGGATTCTATTAGTAGGTCCGCATGATGAGCCTGCAATGTTAACCGGACCATTCATAGTGTAGGAAATATAAAAACCTGAGTTAGACGTTTGACCAACTAATAGCCATGGTGTGTAGTTGCAGACTTCCTGGCAAAATTCTTTTACAAAATACGCATGGCGAAGTCTAAAGTTACCATTGCCATCAGTTGAAATATTTGCGCCGCCACCCCAAAAATCACCTTCAATTAAGCCTTTAATGCCTTCGGATTTGTTTTCTAATGCAAGAGACAGTCTTGTAAAGTTTGCAGTTGAACCAAATGATGTTTGTGCCGCAGATGATTTAGTGTTTGCCTTGGTAAACTCTGGGTTTGCAGTATTGGCTAAAAATCCCTGGTTATTGGCCCAATCAAAATACATCTGAGTAAAGCCACTGATACTGATATTTGTATCAGTCTTTGTTGTAACGCTACCAGCACTTGCAATGCTTACACCACCAAGAATAGATAGTGCAACTACTGCAGAAACCAACTTTTTTTTCATCTAACACCTCCAATTTTAATATTCTCATTTAAATGAGAATGTAATATATTATTAATTCAGATTATAAAAAAATTATTTTTATATGTCAAGAAAAAAATAAAAATTTAACCTATATAATTTACT